>NZ_RZTB01000550.1:0-274 GCF_003997735.1 Mesorhizobium sp. M7A.F.Ca.MR.148.00.0.0
ACCACAGTTACGAGGACTGTTCGCAAAGGCATGCCGACGCCGATCCAGCATGGAATGCCCCTAATCCTCCCAAGCCGGACTGATCGGCACCGGTGTGCCGCACCGGCGATATTCCCTGCGGCCACCGGCATTCGCCCATCTGACGTCCTGATTTTCAACGCCGTCCGGCTACATCCTGACCTTGCCGGTGTCACCGATTTCCGGGCGGGTGTCGCTGACTGCTGCCGCCAGCATCTTCACGTAGCTGACCACGGTGCCGGGGCTGTCCCAATAC
>NZ_RZTB01000551.1:0-273 GCF_003997735.1 Mesorhizobium sp. M7A.F.Ca.MR.148.00.0.0
GATGGATCAGGCTAGGTAGTTCTATAAATTTAGTAGAGGAATGATTTTGCGAGTTCGTTGCGAACGGCGGAAATATTTTCTGCAGCGACCCTTCCTTCGTCATCCTAGGGCGGAGCAAGGAGCGAAGCGACGCGGCGCAGACCCGAGGATCCATGCCGTGACGTTTGCCTTAGAACGCTACGGATCAGAATGGCGCTTGTCCGCGCACCGAGGCTTGTTACCCTTCAACCATGACCGGCTACGTCTACATGACCGCGAGTCAGAAGCGCGGTA
>NZ_RZTB01000552.1:0-273 GCF_003997735.1 Mesorhizobium sp. M7A.F.Ca.MR.148.00.0.0
GCCCCTGATCCGGGCGGCAAGCTATTTGACGCGGCGCCGGGACACAAGTCCGGGCGCCTTGTGCGTAGGGCCGATAGCTTTCCACGATAGGAATTTTTTCTTGACTGGGTGCACTCAGCTATGGTACATTTTTGCCCATGGTGCTGATTTGCGCCGGTGACCCGCCGCTCAGGCGGGTTTTTCGTTTGAGGCACCCGTCCGCCAACGCGGCGGCGAAGGGTCCGAAAGAACCTGCAACCCGAATTCGCTGCCCTGGCCCGATGCGCCGGGGCC
>NZ_RZTB01000553.1:0-273 GCF_003997735.1 Mesorhizobium sp. M7A.F.Ca.MR.148.00.0.0
GGCTCAAGGAAGCCGGCGTCGAGGTCGACGAGCGCGGCCGGGTCAAGACCGACGGTCATTTACGAACCAATGTACCAGGCATCTACGCCATCGGCGATGTCATCGCCGGACCGATGCTGGCGCACAAGGCCGAGGATGAGGGCGTGGCGGTGGCCGAAACCATCGCCGGCCAGGCCGGCCATGTGAACTACGACGTCATTCCGAGTGTCGTCTACACCAGCCCGGAAATCGCCTCGGTCGGCAAGACCGAGGAAGAGCTGAAGAAGGCCGGCA
>NZ_RZTB01000554.1:0-272 GCF_003997735.1 Mesorhizobium sp. M7A.F.Ca.MR.148.00.0.0
CCTGACCGTCTATCAGGATCCGGCCGCCGCTCAGGTCGTAGAGTCTCTGGATCAGCTTCACGAATGTTGTCTTGCCGGAACCGGAGGGTCCAACCAACCCAACCCTTTCGCCAGCTTCAATCGACAGCGAACATTCGCTATAGAGCGGCAGGGGATGGTTGGCGTAGCGGAAGTGGACGTTCTCGAAATCGATACGGCCCTTCGTGATCCGGATCGGCTTGGCCTCTGGACGATCGGCAACATCCACGTGCTGATTGTGGATGGCCACTAGT
>NZ_RZTB01000555.1:0-272 GCF_003997735.1 Mesorhizobium sp. M7A.F.Ca.MR.148.00.0.0
GAGCCGATCCTCGGCCCGATATGGGTCTGGCTCATCCATTCCGAGGTGCCGTCGGGGCGCACCATCATCGGTGGCGCGGTGGTGGTCACGGCGCTGCTCGTCCATATCGGGCTCGAATTCAAGCGCCAGGCACGGCCCGAACGCGCAGGGGTCACCGGGGTGCCGTCGCCTAATTGAAGCGGCCTGCAGCTTTGCCATTGACAACGTCGCTGCAGCACGGGCAGGCTGGGAATACGGCAACAACAAGACAGGCGTATCTTGCCAAGTCTCCC
>NZ_RZTB01000556.1:0-272 GCF_003997735.1 Mesorhizobium sp. M7A.F.Ca.MR.148.00.0.0
CTGCTATCGATTGAACGCTCCGGGTGGGTCCGCGCCTCACCATCCAGCCTGTTCTTCGAGGTGTGGTCGCGAAGCTGGGCGGGTGCCTGCAGCGGCTGGGTGGCGCCCGGCTTCGGCGTTGTACCACTCGCGATTCCTAGCATACGCATGCCTCCGGGCCGCTGTGGGCAGTTTGCATCCGGCATTGCGGACCTCCTTCTGGTTAATGGGTGTAAGCAAGCGTCAACGCATTAGTCGTCGATGAAACAGTCCAGCCGACAGAAAAAAAGGCA
>NZ_RZTB01000557.1:0-272 GCF_003997735.1 Mesorhizobium sp. M7A.F.Ca.MR.148.00.0.0
CTCCGTCTCGGCGGTTAATCTATAAAACTTGTAGACTTTGTCGATTGCTATTTTTTGGCCAAAGATGGAATAATTTTCTCCTATGGTGCTGGAAGTTGGTAGGCACTTGCTTAGAGGGAGCACTCCAACGCCGATCCATATGGAGCGTCCGTTTTCGCTTCTGCGTCCGAATGGACCTATGACCTTGCTTTCGCTGCGCTCAATTCGTGGATTGGCCGCCCGGCGCCGGCGCGGTAGCATCGCCCACCAGCAAAGCGAAATCGCCACACAGG
>NZ_RZTB01000558.1:0-272 GCF_003997735.1 Mesorhizobium sp. M7A.F.Ca.MR.148.00.0.0
GCTTCGGCCAGCTTTTCGGCCTGGGCGCGGGTATAGGTGCGCAGCGGCGACTCGTTCTTTTCCCGGTTCCAGATCCGTGCGTAGTTGGCGCCCGATTTCTTGGGCCGCCTGGTGAGCACAAGGCCATAGAGGATCGGGTACCAGATCGCCCTGTTGAGTTCGATGACGCGCGGGTCGGACAGGAATTCACGGAGATACCGCCACATCGGCTTGAAACCGGTGCCGTCGGGCGTACCCAGATTGACCAGCATGACGCCGATCTTGCCCGCCTT
>NZ_RZTB01000559.1:0-271 GCF_003997735.1 Mesorhizobium sp. M7A.F.Ca.MR.148.00.0.0
GAAGCACATGGCTTCTCATGGTCGGTGTGGAGCTATGGCGGTGCCTTCGGCATCGTCGACGCCTTCAATGGCGACAAGGCCGAGCCGGATGTGATGGACGTGATCCGCCGGCTGCGTTGATCGCTCAGCCAAGATCGATCGAGAAGATTCCGGGCGCATTCAAAAAACGTACCGACGCAATGCTGAGCCAATACCCGAGACGACGGGCAGCGCGCTGGAAAATTACTCTTCCTGGAACAGGTTGATCTGCTGCTGCGCCAGATCCTTCGGC
>NZ_RZTB01000055.1:0-16597 GCF_003997735.1 Mesorhizobium sp. M7A.F.Ca.MR.148.00.0.0
AGGGCAGGGCCTTTTCGGCCGGCGGCGATATCCTGCATGTCTATGAGACAGGCCGCGCGGGAAAACCGCCGGTCGAGTTCTTCGCCGATGAATATCGCCTCAATGCCCGCATCAACAGTTTTAGGAAACCTTATGTCGCCCTGATCGACGGTATCGTCATGGGTGGCGGCGTCGGTATCTCCTTCCATGGCTCGCACCGGGTGATGACCGAGAATGCCCAATTTGCCATGCCGGAGGTCGGCATCGGCTTTTTTCCGGATGTTGGCGCCAGCCACCTGCTGCCTGATCTCGGCGGCTCCTTCGGCATGTATCTGGCGCTGACCGGCAATCGCATCCGCTATGGCGATGCGCTGTGGTCGGGGCTGGCCACCCACACCATCAAGGCCGAGGACCAGGCTGGCTTTCTCGACCGCCTGGCGCTGACCGGCGATCCGGAATCGGTGCTGCGCGGCTTCTTCGTGCAGGCAAGGCGCGAAACCGACAGGCCGACGCTGGAGGCGATTGTTCGCCATTTTTCGCAACCGTCCCTGAACCGCGTCATCGACAGCCTCGAGCGTGCGGCCGACGCCGACGAGTTCGCGGCAAAGACACTGGCGACGATCCGCACCCGCTCGCCGACCAGCCTGCGCGTCGCCTGGCGTCAGATCAGCGCCGGACTGACGCTGTCCATGGAAGCCTGCATGAAGATGGAGTTCCGCATCCTCAACCGAATGCTCGCCGGCCATGATTTCTATGAAGGTATCCGCGCCGCCATCATCGACAAGGGCTCGAAGCCGCAATGGCGGCCGGCAAGCCTCGCTGCGGTCAGCGAAGCGGATGTCGACGCCTATTTCGCCCCGCTCGGCGAACGGGAACTCTTGATATGAGCGAGGTGACTTCGAGGCGCGTCGTGCTGCAGCCCTCGGGGGTGGAGGTGATCTTCGCCTGGTTCCAGCGCGTCATATCGGGCTATTGCCTGCTGTTCGGCATTCTCTACTGGATCAGGTTGATCGGCTTTTATCCGGGTACGCTGTGGCGGTTCGACCTGATGCCCGTGCACTGGCAGGTCGCTGCGGTGGTGCTCGCCGTGTTCTTTCCCTTTGCCGCTGCCGGCCTGTGGATGCTGGCGTCCTGGGGGCCGGTGATCTGGTTCATTTGCGCGGTGACCGAGACGGTCATGTATGCCGGCTTTCCCGAGCTATTCGGCCACCGCTTGCTGATTGTCGCCTCGCATGCGGCGGTGGCGCTGCTCTACATCGTCTTCCGTGTCGTCATCTACCTGCAGAAGCGCCCGGTCCGCCACTAAGCCGTTGAACCCATTGGCGGCCCCGCTGTCGCCTCGAATGAGCTCCGCAATCGTTGCCGAAATCTTTAGGTTAATTATCCTTGCTCGGGTGACCGTTCGTTAAGCCTCTTCCGAAACCTCTTACCGGTAAGCTCTTGTTAGCCCTAGCGTTTAAGTCGAATTTTATGAGTATTCGATAGTGTCGCGATCAAGGTGAAAAACAAAAAATCACCAGGGCGACAAACGAGAGGCAAAGACAATGATCAATTCGCGTCCGGCGGCGAAGACCGCCAACGTATCCGACGATCGCCGCGAGGCTATCCGTTCCCTGTACATGGAATCGCTGCAGCTTGTTGAGCGGCTGCACCGCCGCCTGCTTGATGTGATCAAGGACGAATTCGACCGCAACGGCCGTTCCGACATCAATGCCATCCAGGCGCTGCTGCTGTTCAATATCGGCAATTCCGAGCTGACCGCCGGCGAGTTGCGCTCGCGTGGCTACTATCTCGGCTCGAACGTCTCCTACAATCTGAAGAAGCTGGTCGATCTCGGCTTCATCAATCACCAGCGCTCGCGCATCGACCGCCGTTCGGTCCGTGTCTCGCTGACGCCGAAGGGCAACGAGGTGGCGGAGGTCGTTGCCGGCCTCTACGAGCGTCATGTCGGCTCGATCGAGCAGGTCGGCGGCATCAACACCGACGAGTTCAAGCAGATGAACCGTGCTTTGCAGCGGCTCGACCGCTTCTGGAACGACACTATCGCCTACCGGATGTAAGGCGCCGCATCGGATCCGGCCCGCGCCACAGAAACGCGGCCGAAATATCGACCTTCAGTCAGGGCCGGTGCCGAGAGGCATCGGCCTTTTTCTAGCGACTGACGGCGACTTGAGTTCATCTGTTTGTCGGCTGACCGCAACCCCGTGGGCCACGCTTTGCTTTCGCTTCCACAATGCCTAATGTCGCCGCACAAGGGGGCATGATGGGTCGAAGCAGGCGTTTCAAGATCTGTTTTGTCGCGGCGGCGCTACTGCTTGCGTCAGAAACGGCTTTCGCCGAGGAATGGTGGAAGGATGCCTTCGCCATGGAAGGCAGCAGCCCGTGCGACGGCAATGACTCCAGAGTGACGTTCACCGATAAGTCGGTGGAAATGTGGGAAGTCGGCTGCACAATCGACAAATTCCAGAAGATCAAAGGCCTGGACGCCGTCATTTTGGACCTGACTTGCTCGGACGATACCGACAGTGTGGAAAAGAGGCGGGCGCTGCTGCTCAAACTCGATGACAGCAAGATATTGCGTTACCCTGAGAACCAAGTGCTGCAACGATGTTCCGAGTTGGAGGCTCCGGGTTCGAAGCATTGAGCCAGGGTCGTTCGCGGCTGGCTGGGGGTCCTGCCGCGCGGCAGTCGACCCCATGTCGGCGATGGCGCCGACCCGATACCCAGAAGCATCGGTCCGTTCTTTTCGGAATGCCGGTCAGTCGGATTCGGGCGCTAGGCCACGTTGCCGCCATATTCCAGTGGAACCGAGAGTGGCAGTGATGCTGGTGTGAAGACCATGCGTTCACCCGCAATCCTTATCGCGCCTGGGCGCTGTCACACCAAGGTGATACGGAGCATGGTTGGCTAATTGTTAAGATTGCCAATTTTACAGTGCGGGCGAGATCGCCCGGTGATCAACGCAGCAAGTGATCGAACTGCTACAAATGTCGGGAACGTCCATGAGAACCAGCCGTCGTTTTTTCCTCTCCGGAGCCTCCGCGCTCGCAGCCGCGGTGGTCGCCGGCGGCGCCAATGCGCAGGATGTGATCGGTGATATCCTGAAATCCTCAGCGCGCGGCAATTGGGACGACCAGTTCGACGCCCGTGCCAGCGAGGGCGGAAAGGTGGCCTCGACCCTGCCGATCTTCAGTCTGCAGACCGTCGCCTTCACGGAACAGGCGGTCGCGCAGTATCAGAATATTGTCGGGCAGGGTGGCTGGGTCGATGTTCCCGCGACCAAGAAACTGCAGCTCGGCGTCGATGATCCGGATGTGGTGCCATTGCGTAAGCGCCTGATGGTTGCGGGCGACCTGTCGCAGAGCGCCGGCATTTCGACAGCTTTCGACTCCTACGTCGACTCGGCGGTCAAGCGCTTCCAGTTGCGCCATGGCCTGCCGGCCGATGGCTCGATGGGCAAATACACCTATGCGGCGATGAACGTTTCGGCGCAGATCCGGCTTGGCCAGTTGCAGACCAATCTGCAGCGGCTACGCGAAAAGGCCGGCACGCTGGGCAACCGTTATGTGCTGGTCGACATTCCGGCAGCACAGATCGAAGCGGTCGAGAACGACCGCGTCGTGCTTCGCCACACCGCGATCGTCGGCAAGATCGATCGCCAGACGCCGATCGTCAATTCCAAAATCAACGAGATCATCGTCAATCCATACTGGAACGCGCCCGTCTCGATCGTCCGCAAGGACATCATTCCGCTGATGCGGAAGAATCCCGATTATCTGAAGGACAGCCACATCCGCCTGTTCGCGCCGGATGGCAGCGAAGTCGATCCGATGAATGTGGACTGGTCGACCGACGACGCCGCCAAGTACCGTTTCCGCCAGGATCCCGGCTCGGAAAACGCCATGGCCTCGGTGAAGATCAATTTTCCGAGCCCTGACGGCGTCTACATGCACGACACGCCGCAGCAGAGCCTGTTCGGCAAGATGTTGCGTTTCGATTCCTCGGGCTGCGTGCGCGTGCAGAATGTGCGCGACCTCGTCACCTGGATCCTGCGCGACACGCCCGGCTGGGACCGCCAGCATTTCGAGGCGGCGATCAAGACCGGTGAAAACACGCCGATCCAGGTCACCAATCCGGTGCCGGTCCACTTCCTCTATCTCTCGGCCTGGTCGACCGGTCCGGGCGTCGTGCAGTTCCGCGACGACGTCTACGCGCTTGACGGCAACAACGAGCTGCAGATCACGTCTGCGCTATAAACATTTGATTCTTATATAAAAAGGGCCGCCTCTCAGGGCGGCCTTTTTCATTGATTGGCTGCCGCGGCGTTTTTCACGGGACGGGCGGCTGGACGGATCGGCCGGCTTTGCGCATGGTCGGCGGAAAGCCTGGAACCGGACCATGGAAGTCGCCCTCTTCATTCTGGTCGTGCTCGTCTTCGTGGCGCTTTTCGGCGCTCTGGTGCGCCTGGTGCGGGTGCCGTTGCCGGTGCTGCAGATTGCGATCGGTGCCGCTCTTGCCTGGCCAGTTCGCGGCATCCATGTCGAGATCAATCCGGAGCTGTTTCTGCTGGTGTTCATTCCGCCGCTGCTGTTCGGCGATGCCTATGGCGCGCCGAAGCGTGAACTGATGGCGCTGCGCCGACCGATCCTGGATCTGGCCATAGGGCTGGTCTTCTTCACCATCGTCGGCTTCGGCTACGCCTTGCATTGGCTGGTGCCGAGCATCCCTCTGGTGGTCGCTTTTGCGCTTGCCGCGGTGCTGTCGCCGACCGACGCGGTGGCGGTGTCCTCGATCGTCGACAGGAATGTCGTCCCGGCGCGGCTGATGCACATTCTGGAAGGCGAGTCGCTGCTCAACGATGCGTCGGGGCTGGTCATGTTCCGCTTTGCCGTCGCGGCGGTGCTGACCGGCAGCTTTTCCCTTGCGGCGGCTTCGCTCAGTTTTTTCTATGCCGTGGCGATGGGCATCCTGATCGGCGTGGCGGCGCTGTTCGTTGCCGCCAAGCTGCTGCAACTGCTCAACCGGATCGGCGGCGTGCCGGCCGAGGCGCAGGTGCTGGTGATGGTCCTGCTGCCCTTCATAGCCTATCTCGGCGCCGAGCATGTCGGAGCTTCCGGCATCCTGGCGGCTGTTACCGCCGGCCTGCTCACCGGCGGCTCCGGCGTGTTTCGCTTCCTCGGCGTCTCTGCGCGCATGCAGACGATGTCGCTGTGGACGACGCTTTCCTTCGTTTTCAACGGCGCTCTCTTCATCGTGCTCGGCCTGCAGCTTCCCGACATCATCCGCCATGTGCCGCCGGAACTCATGAGCCTGCACCCGATCATCCAGCCGATCGCGACCGTCATCGCGCTGACGCTGTGCCTGATCGCGTTGCGCTTCCTGTGGATCTGGGTGGGCGATATCGCCGCCGGCATCGCTGCGAGTCTGGGCAAGCGCAAGGTGGAGCCGTTCGGGCTGCGCGTGCGGCTCGCCGGTTCGGTGGCCGGTGTGCGCGGCGCCATTACGCTGGCCGGCATCCTGTCACTGCCGCTCGCCATGCCGGACGGCTCGCCGTTTCCGGCGCGCGACCTGGTCATTTTCCTGGCCGCCGGCGTCATCATCTGCTCGCTGGTCATCGCCAGCCTCGCTCTGCCGACGATCGCCAGGGGGCTGGTCGAGCCCGGTGAGGATGCCGGCGCCGCCGAGGAGCGCCTGGCGCGCGTGGGCGCCGCCAAGGCGGCAATCGCGCGCATCGAGAGCATTGCCGGAGCCGCCGATGATGAGGGAGGCGAGGTGCCCGGCGCCAGGCTTGCCGCTGCCGACAGCATCGTCGCCGGCTACCGGCGCCGCATCGCCGCCTCGGACGAAGCCGATGAGGCCCGCGCCGAGGCGCGCGAAGCCGGAAGGCTGGAGCTCGAATTGAGATTTGCGGGCATCGAAGCCGAGCGCGAGGCCGTGCGCGCCATGTTTCGCAGCGGCGAGATCAACGACCATACGTCGCAAGCGCTGTTTACCGAGATCACGCTCACCGAGGCCTTGCTGAAAGGCCGGAAGGCTCGGAAATAACGACCCGCGGGCCAGGCTGGCGCAATCCGGCCAGCAAATTTCGCGCCGCAAACGTGGCGGGGCGAAAACAACTGTGTTAATGGCGCGGCAAATGCATGTCGCCCAAAAGTGTGCAGCGGTTTTGGGACAACGACATGCATAAATCAAAAATTGCCCCCGAACCTCGAGGATTTCAGGCCATGGCAACAGCAGCGGCAGTGTCGAACAAATTCGAATCCTTCTTCGAAACCACGCTGGCCGATGCCGATCCGGAGATTTTCGGCGCCATCCGCAACGAACTCGGTCGCCAGCGCCACGAGATCGAGCTGATCGCCTCGGAAAACATTGTTTCCCGCGCCGTGCTTGAAGCGCAGGGCTCGATCATGACCAACAAGTACGCCGAGGGCTATCCGGGTAAACGCTACTATGGCGGCTGCCAGTTCGTCGACGTGGCCGAGGAACTGGCCATCGAGCGCGCCAAGAAGCTGTTCGGCTGCAACTTCGCCAACGTCCAGCCGAATTCCGGCAGCCAGATGAACCAGGCCGTGTTCCTGGCGCTCTTGCAGCCGGGCGACACGTTCATGGGCCTCGACCTCAATTCCGGCGGCCATCTGACCCACGGTTCGCCGGTTAACATGAGCGGCAAATGGTTCAAGGTCGTCTCCTATGGCGTGCGCCAGGACGACCATCTGCTCGACATGGATGCCATCGAGAAGACCGCGCATGAGACCAAGCCGAAGCTGATCCTGGCCGGCGGCACCGCCTATTCGCGCGTCTGGGACTGGAAGCGTTTTCGCGAGATCGCCGACGCGGTCGGCGCCTATCTTATGGTCGACATGGCGCACATCGCCGGCCTCGTCGCCGGCGGCGTGCATCCGTCGCCGCTGCCGCATGCCCATGTCGTGACCACCACGACGCACAAGTCGTTGCGCGGCCCGCGCGGCGGCATGATCCTGTGCAATGACGAGGACATCGCCAAGAAGATGAATTCGGCGGTGTTCCCCGGCTTGCAGGGCGGCCCGCTGATGCATGTCATCGCTGCCAAGGCTGTCGCTTTCGGCGAAGCGCTGAAGCCGAGTTTCAAGGTCTATGCCGAGAGCGTTGCCGCCAACGCCAAGGCGCTGGCCTCCAGCCTCAAGGAGACTGGTCTCGACATCGTCTCCGGCGGCACCGACAACCATCTCATGCTGGTGGACCTCAGGCCCAAGAACGCCACCGGCAAGCGCGCCGAGGCGGCGCTCGGCCGCGCCAACATCACCTGCAACAAGAACGGCATTCCGTTCGACCCGGAAAAGCCTTTCGTCACCTCGGGCGTGCGTCTCGGCACCCCGGCCGGCACCACGCGCGGCTTCGGCCAGGCCGAATTCCGCGAGATCGGCAAGCTGATCGCCGAAGTGCTGGACGGTCTCAAGGTTGCGAATTCCGACGAGGGCAATGCCGCTGTCGAAGCTGCGGTCAAGGCCAAGGTCGTGGCGCTGACCGATCGCTTCCCGCTCTATCCCTATCTCGGCTGACGCGATAGGAAGTCTTACCGCCTGCTGCAACGACAAGCGTCGTTTCAGCAGGCCGGGGCGACCGGCAGGAGCCTTGATGATGCGACCATTTCGTTTCGCCGACCTTGGTGCCGTTGGCGCTCTGGCCGCTTTGATCGCCGCGCCTTTCCCCGGCATCGCCTTGGCGCAAACCGCCTCTGCTCAACCCGCGCCCGCGCAACCCGCACCTCAGGCCGAGCCGGCGGCGCCCGCCCAGGTGGCACCCAAGCTCGAAACGTTCGGCAGATGGTCGACCCTGGTCGACGAGGTCGACACCGGTGAGGATCTGCGCAAGACCTGCGCGGCCTCGACCGCCTTTATCGGCGCGGGCGGCGTGCCCGGTACCTTGACGCTCGTCATCACGAACGGCGATGCACTGCCGCCGGATGCCTACCCCTCCATAACCATCGCCGTCGACAACAAGGGTCTGCCGGCCGGCAAGTCGATTGCCGCCACCTTCGGCGACGACAAGGGCCGTGTCGCCGCCAAACTCCATTCCGATGGCGCCCTCAACGGCCGGCTCAGCTGGACCGTGGACAATCAGGCCAAGATCAGCCTGGCGCTCTTGCGCGCCATGCGCCGGGCATCGGTGCTTGATGTCTCCTTTGGCGACGCACCTGTTGGAAGCATATCCATGGACGGCTTCACCAAGGCCTATCGCAGCCTCGGTGCATCGTGCGGATTCCCGACCGCCGACGTAGCTCCCTGAAAACATCGGTACGCGGTGCGGCTGCCTGGCGAGGCTGGCAATCCTGCTTGCGCCTCGCTATCTCTGAAGGGCAAGGGGCTGTTGGCGACACTTTGCCATCGCTGCAAAAACCTCTAAGCCTTTCGCTTCACCAGATTCGCCAACCAAAGGCTTCTCTATGCGCTGTCCCTATTGCCAGTCTGAAGATACGCAGGTGAAGGATTCGCGCCCCGCAGAGGATGGCGCGGCGATCCGCAGGCGGCGTGTCTGCCCCGATTGCGGCGGTCGCTTCACCACCTTCGAGCGCGTGCAGTTGCGCGACCTCGTCGTGGTCAAGAAATCGGGCCGCAAAGTGCCTTTCGACCGCGACAAGCTGCTGCGTTCGGTGGAGATCGCCGTGCGCAAGCGCAATGTCGACCCCGAGCGCATCGACCGCGCGGTGACCGGCATCGTGCGCCAGCTCGAAAGTTCCGGCGAGACTGAGGTTGCTTCGGGAGAAGTCGGCCGGCTGGTCATGGAAGCGCTGAAGTCGCTCGACGATGTCGCCTATGTCCGCTTCGCCTCGGTCTACCGCAATTTTCGCGAGGCCAAGGATTTCCATGAATTGCTGGGCGAGCTCAAGGGCGACGAAATCAAGGGTGAAGAGGAAGCCAGCTGAGCATGACTGCAAGCGAACAGGCCGCCCTTGATCGCCGCTTCATGGCGGCGGCACTCAGACTGTCGCGAAAAAATGCCGGGCGCACCGCGACCAATCCGTCCGTCGGCACGCTGATCGTGCGCGATGATGGCAACGGTCCGATGATCGTCGGCACCGGCGTCACCGCTGTCGGCGGCCGCCCGCATGCCGAGACCGAGGCCCTGGCCGAGGCCGGCGACCTCGCGCGCGGCGCCACCGCTTACGTCACGCTGGAGCCTTGCGCCCATCACGGCCGCACGCCGCCTTGCGCCAACGCGCTGGTCAATGCCGGTGTCGCGCGCGTCGTCGGTGCGGCCAGCGATCCCGATTCGCGCGTGTCCGGCAAGGGCTACGCGATCCTGCGTGCCGCCGGTGTCGAGGTGGTGGAGAAGGTGTTGGCCGAGCAAGCCGCCGAGCAGATGGCCGGCTATTTGATCCGATCATTAAGAAAACGCCCGGAAGTGATTCTTAAGCTTGCGCTTTCCAGCGACGGCAAGATCGGCAGGGAAGGCGGTGGGCAGGTGTCGATCACCGGAGATATCGCGCGCCGCGAAGTGTATCTGATGCGGGCCGAGGCGGATGGCATACTGGTTGGTATCGGCACGGCCCTTGAGGACGATCCGGCCCTGACGGTGCGTTTGCCGGGGCTGGAGAACCGTTCGCCTGCCCGCATCGTGCTCGACCGCCAGATCCGGTTGCCGGAGGCCTCGAAGCTGGTTTCGGGCGTCGACCGGGTGCCGCTCTATGTCGCCGCCTGCCTGGAGGCCGATCCGCTGCGGCGCGCAGCACTCGAACGCGCCGGCGTCCGCTTCATCGGCACCGAGACGCACGAGGGCGGCGTAGCCTTGCCGGAATTGCTCGAGGATCTGGCCGCGCTCGGCATGGCCAGCGTGCTGGTCGAGGGCGGCGCCAGGGTGGCGAGCGCCTTCCTGGCCGATGGGTTGGTCGACCGCATTGTGCTGTTCCAGGGGCCGGAAGCGATCGGCGACGACGGCATTGCATCGCCGATCGATGCCGAACATATCCCGGCAGGATTTCGCAAGCTGCGCGTGATGCGTTTCGGCGAAGACAGCTACGCCGAGTGGATAAGAGACCTCTAGGGATCAACACCGATGTTCACCGGAATTGTCACCGATATCGGCACTGTCGCTTCCGTCAAGCCGCTCAGGGAAGGGGTGGGGCTGCGCATCGACACAGCCTATGACCCGCAGAACATCGCCATCGGCGCCTCGATCTCCTGCGGCGGCGTCTGCCTGACGGTGACGGCCTTGCCCGACAGCGGCTCGAATGCGCGCTGGTTCGAGGTCGAGGCTTGGGAAGAGGCGCTCAGGCTGACGACGGCCTCGGGCTGGAAATCCGGCACCAAGGTCAATCTGGAGCGGGCGCTGAAGATCGGCGACGAACTCGGCGGCCACATCGTTTCGGGCCATGTCGACGGCATGGCCGAGATCGTCGAGCGCAAGGATGAGGGCGACGCGGTGCGCTTCACGCTGGAGGCGCCGCGCGACCTGGCGAAGTTTATCGCGCCCAAGGGTTCGGTCGCGCTCGACGGCACCTCGCTCACCGTCAACAAGGTCGAAGGCACCCGCTTCGACGTGCTGCTGATCCACCATTCGCTGACCGTGACCACCTGGGGTGAGCGCAAGGTCAGTGACCGCGTCAATCTCGAGATCGACACCATGGCCCGTTACGCGGCGCGGCTGGTGGAGGCGACGAAAGAGGGGCTTTGATGGTCAGGAATAGACGGATCTCGGCTGTACCGGAAGAGGAATACCGGCGACGGACGCTCGAGGCCTTGGCCGATGTGGACGCTGGTCGTGTGATTGATCATCAGGCCGTGCTGGCTTGGGTTGAGAGCCTCGACGGCCATCTCAAAAACGAGGTTGGTGAACCTGAATAGGTCGGCAAACCGGGCGTGCGCAACATCTTCGCTTGCGATGAACCCGGCTTCGGCCTAAGTCACCGGCAACTCCCCGGAGACTTTTATGGCTGGTACATCCCAACACGGCAAAGCCTTCATTCGTCCGAAGGCGAAGGCGCATCTGCTTATTGTCGAAGCGCGCTTTCACGACGACCTTGCCGACGCGCTGCTCGACGGCGCGACAAGCGCGCTCGATGAAGCGGGCGCGACTTATGATGTCGTCACCGTTCCAGGTTCGCTCGAGATCCCCGCGGTGATCACCTTTGCACTGGACGGCGCAACGGAAGGCGGCACACATTATGATGGCTTTGTCGCGCTCGGCACCGTCGTCCGCGGCGACACCTATCATTTCGACATTGTCGCCAATGAATCCAGCCGAGCGCTCATGGATTTGAGCGTGCAGGACTCTGTCTGCATCGGCAATGGCATCCTCACCACCGAGAATGACGCCCAGGCCTGGACTCGCGCCAAGCGCTCGGAAGGCGACAAGGGCGGCTTTGCCGCGCGTGCGGCGCTGACCATGATTGCCCTCAAGGAACAACTGGGAGCGCGATCGTGAGCGAACCCGCTTCGCCCGGCCAGCCCGCGGTGCGCCACGCCAACAAGCGCGGCGCTGCCCGTCTGGCCGCCGTGCAGGCGCTCTATCAGATGGATGTCGCCGGCAGCGGTGTCTTCGAGATCACCGCCGAATATGAGGCCTTTCGTCTCGGCAAGGAAGTCGACGGCGCGCTCTATCGCGAGGCCGATGCGCAATGGTTTCGCGCCATCCTGGCGGGTGTCGTCGAGAACCAGAAGACCATCGATCCGATCATCCGCCAGGCGCTGACCGAGGACTGGCCCCTGTCGCGGCTGGATTCGACGCTGCGCGCCATCCTGCGCGCCGGCGTCTACGAACTGATGAAGCGCGAGGATGTCCCCGTCGCCGTCATCGTCTCCGAATATGTCGACATCGCCAAGGCCTTCTACGAGGAAGACGAGCCGAAGCTGGTCAATGCCGTGCTCGACCGTGTGTCTCGCCGGGTGCGTGGCGAGGGGCGCGGCAAGGACGCATCATGACGGCGATCGCCCTCGAGACTGGTCAGGAGGCGCGCCGCACCGCGCTGATCCTCGCCGCCTCGCAGGCGATCATCGGCTCGGCGGCCCCCATCGCTATCTCCGTGGGCGCGCTGGCTGGGCAATATCTGCTTGGTCCCGACAAGTCATTGGCGACAGCGCCGATCACCGGCTTCAACATCGGCGTGGCGCTCGGCGCGCTGCCTGCAGCGGCCATCATCCGCAGCATGGGCCAGCGAAGCGGTTTCATGACCGGCACGATCGTCACGGCGCTTGGTGGCCTGATCGCCACCCTGGCGCTTTTTCAAGGCGGCTTCTGGCTGTTTGCCTTCGGCTTGCTCACGATCGGTGTCGGCGGCGCCTTCGTCCAGCAGTTCCGCTTCGCCGCCGCCGACAACGCACCGCCTGAATTCAAGGCGCGCGCCATCTCCTTCGTGCTGGCCGGCGGCGTCGTCACCGCCATCCTCGGGCCGCAGATCGTCATCTTCACCCGCGAATTGCTTGCGCCGGTCATGTTTGCCGGTTCGTTCATCTCCATCCTGCCGCTGGCCGCCGTCGGCGCCATCATCCTGTCGTTCCTGCGGCTGCCGCCGAAAGCATCCGGCAAGGTGGAGATCGCCGACAGCGACGCCAGACCACTGGCTGAAATCATCACGCAGCCGCGTTTCGTCGCCGCGCTTTTCTGCGCGGTCGGCAGCTATGCGCTGATGAGCTTCGTCATGACGGGCGCACCGCTGGCCATGGTCGGTTGCGGCCTTTCGGAAAACGACGCGACGCTCGGCATCTCCTGGCACGTCATGGCGATGTTCGCGCCGAGCTTCTTCACCGGCTCGCTGATCCATCGCTTCGGCGCCGAACGCATTGTGGCCACCGGCCTGATCCTGCTCATCGGCTGCGCCATTGTCGCTCTGTCGGGCCTGGCGCTGTGGCAGTTCTGGACGTCGCTGATCCTGCTGGGCCTTGGCTGGAACTTCGGCTTCATCGGCGCGACCGCGATGGTTGCCGCCACCTACCGGCCGTCGGAAAAGGGCAAGGTGCAAGGCTTCCACGACTTCGTCCTGTTCGGCTCCGTCGCCTGCGCCTCGCTGATGTCGGGCATGGTCTACAACGCCTGGGGCTGGGAGATGCTGAACTGGATAGTCTTTCCGGTCACCGTCCTGTGCTTCGTGGCGCTCGGCGCGCTCAAGCTGACGAGCTTGCGCAAAGCTGAAGCCTGATCCATCCGCCGTTTCACCTGACACGCGCTGTCAGCACGATGTCGGCCGAATTTACCGCTTCGGAACAAAAATATTGCGTCTGTACCTATTGTTATGAAACCGTGTGCCCCGACTGGCCGTTGAAGCCATGCTCATATGCGGTCACCGCGTTCGGTTCATAGCAAGGGGTTTCACAATGTTTTCAGTCAAGTTTCTGGCCGGCGCGGCATTGGCGCTCGGCATCACGGTGGCTTCCGCCAATGCCCAGGTGGTTGTCTCTTCCAAGATCGACACAGAGGGCGGCGTGCTGGGTAACATCATCCAGCTCGTGCTCAACGCCAACAACATCAAGACATCGGACCGTATCCAGCTCGGTGGCACGCCGGTGGTGCGCAAGGCGATCACCGCCGGCGAGATCGACATCTATCCCGAATATACCGGCAACGCCGCTTTCTTCTTCGAAAAGGCCGACGACCCGGTCTGGAAAGACGCCGCCAAGGCCTATGAAACGGCCAAGAAGCTCGACTACGACGCCAACAAGATCGTCTGGCTGTCGCCGTCGCCCGCAAACAACACCTGGGCGATCGCGCTTCGCAAGGAAGTCGCCGAGACCAACAAGCTCGCCACGCTTACCGACTTCGGCAAATATGTCGCGGGCGGCGGTCAGGTGGTGCTGGCGGCTTCCGCCGAGTTCGTCAATTCGGCGGCCGCACTTCCGGCTTTCCAGACCACCTATGGCTTCACGCTGAAGCCTGAGCAATTGATCACCCTCTCGGGCGGCGACACGGCGGCAACCATCGCAGCGGCCGCCAACCAGACCAATGGCGCCAATGCGGCCATGGTCTACGGCACCGATGGCGGCATCGCACCGTCCGGGCTCGTCGTGCTCGACGACGACCAGGGCGTGCAGCCGGTCTACCAGCCGGCGCCGATCATCCGCGAAGCGGTGCTGAAGGAGCATCCCGAGATCGAGACGCTGTTGAAGCCGGTTTTCGCCAAGCTCGACCTCGTCACCCTGCAGGAACTGAACGGTCGCGTGCAGGTCGGCGGCGAGCCGGTCAAGGGCGTCGCCGAGGACTTCCTGAAGAAGAACGGCTTCCTGAAGTAGGACGATTCCGGCGCGCCGCTTTCGTGGCGCGCCGGATCGACTGACGGGGCAGGGCGTGAACATCCGCTTCGACAAGCTCGGCGTGGTCATCGCCGCGATATCAGCCTATGCGGCCTTCGCCGCCCCCTTTGCCACGTTCCGTGCCAACCGCATCGTCCCCGGCCAGGCGCGCTCGATTCTCGAGGCGCTGCCGGCAACGACCGGGACGCTGCTGCTCGCCATCATTGTCGCCGCAGCACTCATTGCGCTGTTCAAGACACCACTTGTGCTGCGCCTTGCCGCCAGCGTGATGGCGCTTGCCGCGCTCGCGCTGCTGATCGGTGTCGCCGGAACATTTCTCACGCCGGCGGGCAACACCTTCGCCAGAGTTTCGCCAGCCTCCGGTTTCTGGATTCTGATCTTTGCCTTCACGCTTTTGCTCGCCGACGTGCTGACAAGGCTGAACCTGTCGCCATTGGCGCGGGTTGGCGTGCTTGTGGTCGCGGCTTTGGCGATCGGGCTGCTGTTGATTTCGGGAAGCTGGGACAATCTGTCGATCCTGAAGGAATATTTCAACCGCGCCGACAGTTTCTGGGCAGAGGGCTCCAAGCATGTAACGCTGGCGCTAGGATCGCTGCTTGCGGCGGTGGTCGTCGGCCTGCCACTCGGCATTCTCTGCCATCGCGTCGAAAGTCTGCGCGCCGGCGTTCTCAACGTGCTCAACATCATCCAGACCATTCCCTCGATCGCGCTGTTCGGCCTTTTGATCGCGCCGCTCGGCTGGGTTGCCACGCATGTGCCGGGAGCTGCCGCGCTCGGCATTCGCGGCATCGGCACCGCACCGGCTTTTGTGGCGCTGTTCCTCTACTCGCTGCTGCCGGTAGTGGCCAACACCGTGGTCGGTCTGGCCGGCGTGTCGCGCGCGGCCAACGACGCGGCGCGCGGCATGGGCATGACCGACAGGCAGCGCCTGTTCGGCGTCGAGTTTCCGCTGGCTTTTCCTGTCATCCTCACCGGCATCCGCATCGTCTTGGTGCAGAACATCGGCCTCGCCACCATTGCCGCGCTGATCGGCGGCGGCGGTTTCGGCGTGTTCGTCTTCCAGGGTGTGGGCCAGACGGCGATGGACCTTGTGCTGCTTGGCGCGGTGCCAACGGTCGCGCTCGCCTTTGCCGCCGCCATCATCCTCGATGCGGTGATCGAAATGACCGCCACCAGGCGCAGGGTTGAAACGGCATGATCGAGATCGAAGGCATCACCAAGCGCTATGACGCGACGACCGTGGTCGATGACGTGTCGATGGTCATCGAGCCGCGCACCATCGCCGTCATTGTCGGCACGTCCGGTTCCGGCAAGACGACGCTGCTGCGCATGATCAACCGGCTGGTCGAGCCGACTTCGGGCATCATCAAGCTCGACGGCGCCGACAATCGTTCGCTGCCCGGCTACGAGCTGCGCCGCAGCATCGGCTACGCTATCCAGGGGCACGGCCTGTTTCCGCATCGCACGGTGGCACAGAACATTGCCACCGTGCCGGTGCTGCTTGGCTGGGACAAGGACCGTATCAAGGCCCGGGTCGACGAGCTGATGACGCTCTATCAGCTCGATCCCGAAGCCTTCGGGCCTCGCTATCCGCACGAACTGTCCGGCGGCCAGCAGCAGCGCGTCGGTGTTGCCCGCGCACTCGCCGCCGAACCCAACGTGCTGTTGATGGACGAACCGTTCGGCGCCCTCGACCCGATCATCCGCACCAAGGCGCAGGAAGATCTGCTGGCGATCCAGAAGCGCTTCGGCACCACCATCATCCTCGTCACCCACGACATGGAAGAGGCCGTGCATATGGGCGACAAGATCGCGGTCATGGATGCCGGCAAGCTGGTGCAATACGCCAAGCCGGCCGAGATCCTGGCAAAGCCGGCAAGCGCCTTCGTCGAGACCCTGGTTGGCGCCAGCGAAAGGCCGTTCCGGTTGCTGTCGCTCGGCCGGGTCCGCGATGCCGTGGAGAAGGGCTCCGCCGAAGGTGAGGCGATCCCCGGCGATGCGAGCCAGCGCGACGCGCTGGCCGAATTGTTGTGGTCGGGCCGGCCGGCGCTGCCGGTCAAAGGCGCCGACGGCAAGCCGCTTGGCCGCGTGACCGTCGAAGGGCTGGTGAAGCGCGCGGCGAGGCCGGCATGAAGGCCTGGCTTCCATCGCTGCTCAGGCTAGCATTGGTGGTGCTGCTTGTCGCCTTCGTCACCAATCCCGGGTGGTTCGTGCCGCTGCTGAAGCCGCTGACCGAAAACAATGCGCCGGTGATCTACAACCAGGGCAGCCTGCTGACGCTGACATTGCTGCACTTACGCACGGTTCTGATCGCCACCGTGGCGGCAACCGTCGTTGCGGTGGCGCTTGCCATCCTGGTCACCAGGCCGGCCGGCGCCGAATTCCTGCCGCTATCCCGC
>NZ_RZTB01000055.1:16607-40352 GCF_003997735.1 Mesorhizobium sp. M7A.F.Ca.MR.148.00.0.0
CTGACCGGTCTGACGACGCTGCCAGCCAATGTCGTCGAGGCGGCGCGCGGCGCCGGCATGACCGGTTGGCAAAGGCTCACCAAGGTCGAGCTGCCGCTCAGCGCCCCGATCATTCTCGGCGGCATCAGGCTGTCGGTGGTGATCAGTCTTGCCACCGCGACCATCGGTTCGACCGTGGCAGCCAAAACGCTGGGCGAAGTGATCATCGCCGGGCTGTTGTCCAACAATCTCGCCTTCATCCTGCAGGGCGGCTTGATCGTGGCAGCGCTTGCCGTGCTAATCTATGACGGTCTGTCGGCCATCGAGCGCTACACGGCGCGCCGCATGGGCAGAGAGGCCGAATAGTCGACAGTATCTCAGATATCGCGCTCGTTCATTTCAGCCAGCGCTAGGAGATGTTGTAGAAAGTCCGGTTTTGAGCGGTTTATTGGCATGAATAGGGATTGAAAGCCGAACAATGCTTCCCTGCTTGCCATAGATGTGGTGGCTTCCGGCGATGCGCAAAAGCTTCCAGCCTTGCCGTTCGACGGCACGCGCACATTCCTTGCCGGAAATGGACTTCAAACAGCGATTTCCACGATCCGCCCAGGCTCCGACGTGAATGACAGCGGCTCTACTGAGAGGCAGCCTTCGATCGCTTCACGCAAATTCTGGACAAGTTCTTCCATGGTTTCGCCCTGGGTCGCGCAACCCGGAATTGCCGGCACCTCTGCCCAGAACCCGCCTTCGTCGGCTTCGTGGATAATAGCTTTGAAATTCATGGGCTAGCTCCGGTTCGATCTTGAAGATGGGCTACCCTACAGACCCTACAGGTCTTTGCAAAGAAGCATAGGCGCCGGCGGACGCGTTCACGCTCCACGTGGCTAGCGGATCGGGTGGGAGGAGCTGACAGCTCAGTGCCGCAGCGTCATTTCAATCGATCTAATAAGGCGACATCATTGCCAAGCACGCCGCCGTCTAAACCATTTAGGCGAAAGCCGGGCAAAAACCGAACAATATCTTGACGTTCGCAGCCCTGTTTCGCATACACCGATGCGAAGAGGCGGATTCCGTGCGCGGAATCCGGTCTTCGTCTCAACGGCCCAGGGAGGGGTTCTTTTGGGCCATCAATCGAGGAAAATCCGGCAATGACAATTATTTCCGCCGTCATCGCCTGCGGCCTGCTTTCAATCCTTTACGCCATCTGGGCGACACGTTCGGTCCTTGCGGCCGATCAAGGCAATGCACGCATGCAGGAAATCTCCGCGGCTATCCGCGAGGGCGCACAAGCCTATCTGGCGCGTCAGTACACCACCATCGCCATCGTTGGCGTCGTCGTCCTCGTGCTCGCCTGGTGGCTGCTGTCCATCACTGCCGCGATCGGCTTCCTGATCGGTGCAGTGCTTTCGGGCGCCGCCGGCTTCATCGGCATGCATGTCTCCGTTCGCGCCAACGTTCGTACGGCGCAGGCCGCATCGAACAGCCTCGCTGCCGGCCTCGACATCGCGTTCAAATCGGGCGCCATCACCGGCATGCTAGTTGCTGGCTTGGCCCTGCTCGGCGTGTCGATCTACTACCTCATCCTGACCCACTTCATGGGCCTCCAGCCCAATGACCGCATCGTCATCGACTCGCTGGTCTCGCTCGGCTTCGGCGCATCGCTGATCTCGATCTTCGCTCGTCTCGGTGGCGGCATCTTCACCAAGGGCGCCGACGTCGGCGGCGATCTCGTCGGCAAGGTCGAAGCCGGTATTCCCGAAGACGATCCGCGCAACCCGGCCACGATCGCCGACAATGTCGGCGACAATGTCGGCGACTGCGCCGGCATGGCCGCTGACCTGTTCGAAACCTATGCGGTGACTGTCGTCGCCACCATGGTTCTGGCTGCCATCTTCTTTGGCGGTACCGCCGTTCTGGGTGCGGCCATGCTTTATCCGCTCGCTATCTGCGGCGCCTGCATCCTGACCTCGATCGTCGGCACCTTCTTCGTCAAGCTCGGTTCCAACGGCTCGATCATGGGCGCGCTCTACAAGGGCCTGATCGTCACCGGCCTGCTGTCCATCGTCGGCCTCGGTGTCGCCACACAGGTGACGCTCGGCTGGGGCGAGATCGGCACGGTCGCCGGCATGGTCATCACCGGCAAGAACCTGTTCATATGCGGCCTGATCGGCCTCGTGGTGACCGGTCTCATCGTGGTGATCACCGAGTACTACACCGGCACCAACAAGCGCCCGGTCAACTCCATCGCCCAGGCGTCGGTCACCGGTCACGGCACCAACGTCATCCAGGGCCTTGCGGTCTCGCTGGAATCGACGGCGCTGCCGGCGATCGTCATCGTCGGCGGCATCATCTCGACCTATCAGCTTGCCGGCCTCTTCGGTACGGCGATCGCGGTCACGACGATGCTCGGTCTTGCCGGCATGATCGTTGCGCTCGACGCCTTCGGCCCGGTCACCGACAATGCCGGCGGCATTGCCGAAATGGCCGGCCTGCCCAAGGAAGTGCGCCACTCCACCGACGCGCTCGACGCGGTCGGCAACACCACCAAGGCGGTGACCAAGGGCTACGCCATCGGCTCGGCCGGTCTCGGCGCACTGGTGCTGTTTGCCGCGTACTCGAACGACCTGAAGTTCTTTGCCGCCAATGGCGACAAATATCCGTACTTCCAGGGCATGGGCGAGATCTCCTTCGATCTTTCCAACCCCTACGTCGTCGCCGGCCTGATCTTCGGCGGCTTGATCCCATATCTGTTCGGCGGCATCGCCATGACGGCCGTCGGCCGCGCGGCGGGCGCCATTGTTGAGGAAGTGCGCAAGCAGTTCCGCGAGGATCCGGGCATCATGGCCGGCACCTCGAAGCCGAACTACGCACGCGCGGTCGACCTTCTGACCAAGGCGGCAATCAGGGAAATGATCATCCCGTCGCTGCTGCCGGTGCTGGCGCCGCTCGTGGTCTATTTCGGCGTGCTGCTGATCTCGGGCTCGAAGGCGTCCGCCTTTGCCGCCCTTGGTGCCTCGCTGCTCGGCGTCATCGTCAATGGCCTGTTCGTCGCCATCTCGATGACCTCTGGCGGCGGTGCCTGGGACAACGCCAAGAAGTCCTTCGAAGACGGCTTTGTCGACAAGGACGGCGTCAAGCATCTGAAGGGTTCCGAGGCGCACAAGGCTTCGGTGACAGGCGACACGGTCGGCGATCCCTACAAGGACACGGCTGGTCCCGCCGTCAACCCTGCGATCAAGATCACCAACATCGTGGCGCTCTTGCTGCTGGCCGTACTCGCGCACGGTTGATCAAGGCTTCACTCGAAAATGAACCCGCGGGAGCGATCCCGCGGGTTTTTGTTGAGGCAAAGCCAAACGATCCTTCAGCGCTCGCTTTCGTTCGGTTTTCGCAATGCGTGCGCTAGCACCTTATGCCGGACTCAGCGTCGTGTTTTCAGTGGTGGCCACTGCAGGCATGCCAGTGGCCGTGCCCTGACTGTGACCCATAACAAAAACCCGCAGGATCGCTCCCGCGGGTTTTTGGTCGCCTGAGATGACGAGGCTTCCGGGAATGGAAGCCGAAGGGAATTAGACGCCGCCGCCCGGAATGCTGGGAGCAAGCTTGCTGGCACCGTTGATGACCTGGCTGAGGAAGTTCTGGTCCTTGCCGCCGGTCGGTGTGGTGCGCGAGATGAAGTCGAACATCTTGCCATCCTTCTTCCCGTAATTGGCGATCTGGGTGACACGGCCATCGGCGCCGAAATAGACAGCCAGCACATGCTGGTCAATCAGCCGTGGCTTGTCGAAGGCGACGTAGCGCTTGCGCGTCTGCGAAATGTAATAGAATGCCTCGTTGTCGAAGGTCGCGGTCGTCGACGGCGTGCCGAGCGCCAGAAGCACCTGCTCGCGGCTCGAACCGACCGGCACCAGGTCGATTGCCTGCTGGTCTATGACGTAACCTTGCGTCAGCGTCTCGCTCGGGCTGAGATCGCCCATCATCTTGGAGGTGTGGCAGGCGGACAGTGCCGAAACGATCATCAGCAGCGAGATCGCGCCGGCGGGCCTGGACGAGAAGGTCGACTTGAAATTCAGCGCGCGCAACAACAACTCCATTAGCTGGCCGCAACTTGCGCTGGGCCGCGAAACCGGTAAACCAGCTTGCTTGCCGATGCAACAAGCCCACTTCAACAAACGGTCCCCAGGAGACCATCCCCAATGTTCCAGCGCTTTTTTGGCCGCGAACGCTACGCCAACCGCGCTATCACCGAGGCGCTTTACGCACAAATCGTGGCGGCGGCGCGGCAGACTGTGTTTTATTCCCACTGGAATGTGCCAGATACGCCGCTTGGCCGTTTCGAGATGCTGTCGCTGCACATGTTCCTGTTCCAGCACAGGTTGCGCGGGGAGAGCGGTGCGGCGCAGGAGGTCGCCCAGGTGCTGATCGACGAGTTCTTCCTCGACGTCGACCATTCGTTACGGGAATTGGGCATTGGCGACGTTGGCGTGCCCAAACGCATGAAAAAGCTGGCAAAGATGTTTTATGGCCGTACCGCTGCCTATGACGATGCCCTGGAAAGAAACGACCATGAAGGGCTGACCGCGGCTCTTGCCCGCAATGTCCGGCCCGACGCGGGCGCCTGGTTGGAAGCATCGCTGCTGGCCAACTATGTTACCGACGCGCGCAGTCATCTGGCCGCGCAGCCATCCGAATCGATTGTCTCCGGCACGCTGACCTTTCCCGCCGCCAAGGAGGTTGAACAATGAAGCATGTTGACCCGCAAAGCCCGGTCTCCTTCCGCGCCAACATTACGCGCCTGCCGCAGAAGGGCCTGCCGCTGGTTATCGAGGCCGATGCCGCGCAGCGTGCGGCACTGGCCGAGGAGCACGGGCTGATTTCGGTCGAATCCTATCGCGCCGAGCTTCTGGTGGCGTCGTGGAAGCGCAATGGCGTGAAGATCAGCGGCCGCGTCGAGGCCGACATCACTCAGGCCTGCATCGTCACGCTCGAGCCTGTCGAAGCGCATATCGACGAACCGGTCGAAGCGCTGCTGCTGCCCGAGGATTCCAAGCTCGGACGGCAGGGCTTCGATGGTGGCGGCGAGATCCTGCTCGATGCGGAAGGCCCTGACAGTCCAGAGACATTTTCCGGTGACACGATCGATGTCGGGGCACTCGCCGAACAGTATTTCGGGCTCGCCATCGACCCCTATCCGCGTAAGCAGGGCGCATCGCTCAATGCCGGCAGCGAGACCGAACCGGCGGAGAATGAATTTCAGCAAAAACTGCGATCCTTGCTGGGGAAAATCCTGAAAAGCTTGCCCGCGACGGAAAAGTCGGTTGTGCGGCAGCCCAAAACCGTTATTTTCGCCGAACCTTCGCGGTCGCTAAAGCGACCTGCCGCCTAACCGTGAGATAAATACCGCGTGATCAGGATTTCCATCGATGCCATGGGCGGCGATCACGGACCAGCCGTGGTCATACCAGCGCTCATGACGGTCGCGACCCGTCGTCCCGACATCCGCTTCGTCATTTTCGGGCGTGAGGAGGTCGTGCGCCCCGAGCTTGCCAAATTTCCCAAGCTCGCCGAGATCAGCGAATTCTTCCATTGCGAAGTTGCGGTCAGGATGGACGACAAGCCGAGCCAGGCGCTGCGCCACGGCCGCTGGAAGTCATCGATGTGGAAGGCCGTCGAAGCGGTCAAGGCCGGCACGGCCGACGCCTGTATTTCCGCCGGCAACACCGGCGCGCTGATGGCGATGTCGAAATTTTGCCTGCGCACCATGGCCACCATCGATCGCCCGGCAATCGCAGCCCTTTGGCCGACATTGCGCGGCGAAAGCGTGGTGCTGGACGTCGGCGCGACCATTGGGGCCGATGCGCAACAGCTCATTGATTTTGCCATTCTCGGCACCGGCATGGCGCGCTCGGTCTTCGGCATAGCCCGGCCCAGCGTCGGCCTGCTCAATGTCGGCGTCGAGGAGATCAAGGGCCAGGAAGAGGTCAAGGAGGCCGGGCGCATGCTGCGCGAAGCCAACATGGCCTCGATGAACTATCACGGTTTCGTCGAGGGTGACGATATCGGCAAGGGCGTGGTCGACGTCGTCGTCACCGAAGGCTTTGCCGGCAACATCGCGCTGAAGACGGCGGAAGGCACGGTGCGCCAGATCGGTGGCTATCTGCGCGCGGCGATGAGCCGGACTCTGATGGCCAGGATCGGCTACATCTTCGCCAAGGGCGCCTTCGATCGCCTGCGCGAAAAGATGGATGTCGGCCGCTCCAACGGCGGCGTTTTCCTGGGGTTGAGCGGCATCGTCGTCAAAAGCCATGGCGGTGCTGATTCTGACGGGTTCGCCGCCGCGATCGAACTCGGCTATGACATGGTCCGCAACAACCTCCTCGACCGCATCGAGGCCGATCTGGACCTGTTTCATGCGCGCAACCCGCGTGCCCAGTCATCTAGGAAATCCGACGTCGTCACCGACGCAAAGGAATAGGAAAGAACTTTGATCAGATCAGTCGTGCGCGGCACGGGCGCCGCGCTGCCCCGCCGAATCATGAAGAATGCCGATTTCGAAGGCATGGTCGAGACCTCCGACGAGTGGATCGCCCAGCGTACCGGTATTCGCCAGCGCCATATCGCTGGTGACGACGAGACCACGGCTTCGCTGGGGGAAGCAGCGGCACGTGCCGCACTTGCCAATGCCGGCCTCACGCCCGCCGACATCGATCTGATCGTGCTGGCGACCTCGACGCCCAACAACACATTCCCGGCCACTGCCGTCGAGATCCAGAACCGGCTCGGCATGCATCACGGCTTTGCCTTCGACCTGCAGGCGGTCTGTTCGGGCTTCGTCTATGCCGTGACCACCGCCGATCTCTACATCCGCGGCGGCCTGGCCAAGCGTGTCCTGGTGATCGGTTCGGAAACATTCTCGCGCATCCTCGACTGGAGCGACCGCTCGACCTGTGTGCTGTTCGGCGATGGTGCCGGTGCCATGATCCTGGAAGCGGGCGAGGGGACGGGCACGATCGCCGACCATGGCGTCCTGGCGGCCAGCCTGCGCTCCGACGGCACGCACAAGGACAAGCTTTTCGTCGACGGCGGGCCGTCGACCACGGGTACGGTCGGCCACCTCAGGATGGAGGGCCGCGAAGTCTTCAAGCATGCGGTCGGCATGATCACCGACGTCATCGAGGCGACGTTCGCGCAAGCGGGTATCTCAGCCGATGATCTCGACTGGTTCGTGCCCCACCAGGCCAATAAACGAATTATTGACGCTTCCGCCAAGAAGCTCGGGATAGCTGAGCAAAAGGTGGTGGTTACGGTCGATTTGCACGGTAACACCTCGGCTGCTTCCGTGCCGTTGGCGCTGTCGGTGGCCGTTGCCGACGGCCGCATCAAGAAGGGCGATCTCGTCCTCCTGGAAGCGATGGGCGGTGGCTTCACCTGGGGCGCTGTCCTGGTTCGCTGGTAAGTGCCGAACGGTCCAGTTTCGGTCCTTGACCTTGACGGATCAATTACTTAGGCTCTGCCGTTGTTGTGCCGAATTTTATGTTTTGAGCTGATGGGACGGTCGCATGGGGGGAAAGACACTTACGCGCGCC
The DNA here is from genome assembly GCF_003997735.1 of Mesorhizobium sp. M7A.F.Ca.MR.148.00.0.0. NCBI lineage: Bacteria > Pseudomonadati > Pseudomonadota > Alphaproteobacteria > Hyphomicrobiales > Phyllobacteriaceae > Mesorhizobium > Mesorhizobium sp. M7A.F.Ca.MR.148.00.0.0. Next base: position 24,173 of record NZ_RZTB01000055.1, read on the forward strand.
GACCTTGCCGAGGCAGTTTACCGGAAGGTCGGCCTGTCGCGCACTGAATCGGCCGAGCTCGTCGAAGCGGTGCTGGATGAAATCTGCGAAGCCATCGTGCGCGGCGAAACGGTGAAGCTGTCGTCCTTCGCGACATTCCACGTCCGCTCCAAGAACGAACGCATCGGCCGCAATCCCAAGACCGGCGAGGAAGTGCCGATCCTGCCGCGTCGGGTGATGACCTTCAAGTCGTCGAATGTGCTGAAGAGCCGTATCTTGCGCTCCCATCAGAGCGGCAAGGCCAAAAGCGGCAAGTAGTCCTATTGCGCGGTTGAAAACCGCCGCCGCCATTACGCCGGGCTTGAATATTGCTTCATAAACCGCTGAAATAAGCCCCGATTCGGCAGGTAGGCCGGATCATCGTCCAGCGTGAGGATTCGCCCATGGACAAGAGCCCCGACGCCTTTCGTACCATCAGCGAGGTCGCCGAAGATCTCGATCTGCCGCAGCATGTGCTGCGCTTCTGGGAAACGCGTTTCAACCAGATCAAGCCGATGAAGCGCGGCGGCGGCCGTCGTTACTACCGGCCGCAGGATGTCGAGCTGATCAAGGGCATCCGACACATGCTCTACGACCAGGGCTACACCATCAAGGGCGTGCAGAAGCTGTTGCGCGAGAACGGCAACCATTTCCTGGTTGCCATCGGCAATGGCGACATGGCCGCCGTCGAGGCGATCTCGCAGCGCAAGCAGGCCGACCAGGTGCCGCTGACGCCGGCGGCCCAGCCGCGTGGCATGGACGACGAACTGGTCGGCCAGCCGCGGGTCAAACCCAGCCGCCGTTTTTTCGGCCTGGGAAAAAGCGACGAGGACGGTCCGGTGCAGCCGGATGCATCGAAACTCTCGCGCGACAACAGGGCCTTGCTGCAGGAGGCGCTGTTCGACCTCCTGGAATGCAAGCGCCTGCTTGACCAGGTGCGCTGACCGCGGCCCGACGCGACATCGACAGTTCGAAAGCCGGAACCCGTCTTCCGGTGAGGCGTTACGCTTCCTTCTGCAAGTGAAGGAAACATACCAATGGCATCATTTTCGACCCTCTCCGACATTGATCTCGACAGGCAGGTCGCTGCTCTTACCAAGGAACTGGCCAGCTTGAAGAGGGCCGTGGCAAGGCGAGGCGGCGCGTATTACGAGGACGGTCGCGATGCCGCGCTGGACACCTATTCCGATCTTGCCGGGCGCCTGCGCGACGCCATGCCGGCAATCCGTAAACAGGGCAGGGTGATCGAGAGGTCGGCCCGCGACCATCCGGCGGCTGCCGCGGCGGTGGGCCTTGTGGTGCTCGGTCTTGTCGCCAGTCTGCTGTTCAGCCGGCGCTGAATTCTAGAACCCAAATCCCAGGGATACGAGCATGAGAAGTGACGGCTCGCCTCAAGGTGATCCGTCATTTTCCTTGCGGTCGGCTATGTCTGTTGTCGCTGGAGGCGCCTGACACCTCTGTGCAGCCGGCGCAGGAAATGCGGATTGGTCGAGCCGCCAGAGCCGCTCGATTTCGCTGGCGAACGCCGGATTGGTCGTGGTGCCATACCAGCGCCGGGATAGACGACGAGGTCGCGCGTGGATTTGCGTGAATTGTCGATCCAGTCCGCGATCGAGCCTCGCGGGGCGGAGTAGCCGGCCTTGGACAGGAAGCCAAGGCCGTCTTCTCGGTGGCAGTCTGAGGTGCTTAGGCCTTGTTTCCGATCACATGGTGGTGGTGGCGGTGATGATGGTGGTGGCGGACATGGTGGCGGTGATGATGGTGGTGACGATGATGCTTGGCCATCGGGGCCGCATCCGCGCTCGTCGCGCCGATGACGGGCACCGTGAAAGCCAATGCAACTGCAAGCCCGAGGGCCGAGAGGAGGGACTTCTTCATGGATGGTTTCCTTTTGTTTCGCGGGCGCATATGGATCGGGGCGATAGCCCGGCCGCCGCGAATGGAATTACGCGCCTGAATTTTTTCGTCAGTATTTCCCGATTGTAGAATTTTGTTTCTGGACTGTTTCTACCCAATCCAGCCTCCCGTCACCATGCACGGCAAGATCGAGAGGCGGCCATCGGCCGCCTGTTCGACTACATCGGTGGCACGACGCCGTTGGTTCCGACCACGACGCGGCTGGCGCTCAGCGCGCCGCCAGTGTCCCGCTCAGCGGTGACGAAGACCGTCGCACCCGGCTTGAGGTCGGTCGGCGTCGCCGGCGCGAAGGTCACGACGGGCGTGGTGTCGGGGATCGAGATCTTCTTGGTCTGGCCATTGTCATAGGTCAGGGTGACGGATCGCCCGCTTATATCGGTAACGTCGGCGACGGTGCCGTTGGTCATCCGGCTGTTTGGCTGCAGGTCCCAGGGACGGTCGCCCTCGCCGGTGCCTTTCAGCGCGGCCGGAAAGACCACCACCTCCAGGGCGCCGCTGCCGCCATCCGCTTTCGAAACGGAGGCAATACCGAGGAAATCGCCCTGCTTGATGTCCTTTGCCGAGGCGTTGGCGACGCCCGAGATCTTCCAGCCAGCCTTGAGCTTGATCGCATCGGTATCGCCCTGGCGGGTTTTCACGGTGAGCAGCGTGGGCTCGAAACTTACCACCGTGCCGCGCACACGCAGCGCGTCTGCGGCCTGGGCGGCGCCCGCGCCGGCGACGGAAAGGCTGGAAATCGTGCCGAGCACGACCATGACTGTCTTCAGGTTCATTGCAAAGATCCTTCCGGGAACGAGCCGGCTGGAACCGGATGGTTTCACGCCAGCGATCCGGAGATAACGAACTAGCGCGGCGAAACTGCCGGCAAAAGGCTGATCGGACCTTCAAAACAACTTGATCGCGACGTGTGCGCGAGAGGGCCGCGCCAGGCACCTGGTTCACGATCCCGTGACGGCCCTTTTGGCTCTTGGCAAATCGCCGGCGAGAGGGCATCTTCCCGACCGTCTCAGGCAACACTCCTCATTTGATCAAACTCTTTCAGTCATGGAGTTGCCAATGCCCCATAATGCGAAAAGCGAACCCCTCTCCGAACCGGCAACCAACGGGAGCGGGCCAGATTACAACACCCTCAGAGCGATGCGGGAGACCCGCGGTTACAGCGTGGAAGAGCTCTCCCTGACATGCGGCCTGGCGGTGGACGAGATTGAGGATATCGAAAGCGGCAGAGTGACCGACCCGTCGAAGCTGCGTCGTATTGTGTCCGCGCTTCACCTTCCCCAGGAGGCTCTGATCACCCCGGCTGCGCCGACGCCGGCGGCGCAAGGCCGATCGCTGGCGTAGATCCGCACCACGCATTCCAGAGAACCCGCCAAGGCTCCTTGGCGGGTTTCTTTGTACCTGCCGCAGCGTCTGGTTCAGCCTGGGGCTTGCCGATCCGTCTATCGCACGTGCTTATACGCGCGGCAGCCTCGGCTGCTGGACAGCGATGTGCCGTCCCTCAAGTTTTTGAACCATGGGTTTTCGATGAGCCTGGAATCCGTTCGTGCCTTCTTCGCCACCCACGCGCCCGACATCGACGTCATCGTCACGCAGGCGAGCTCGGCGACGGTGATGTTGGCGGCCGAGGCGCATGGCGTGCTGCCGGCGCAGATCGCCAAGACGATCTGCCTGCGCGTCGGCGACCGCACCATGCTGGTGGTGACCAGCGGCATCGCCAGGCTGGACAACCGCAAATTCAAGGACCAGTTCGGCGGCAAGCCGCGCATGCTCGACGCAGCCGAGGTTGTCGAAGCGACCAGCCACCCGGTCGGCGGCGTCTGCCCGTTCGGCCTGCCGGCGCCGCTGCCGGTCTATTGCGACGTGTCGCTGCGCGAATTCGACGAGGTGGTGCCCGCGGCCGGGTCCACCAATGCGGCGGTGCGGATTGCGCCGCAGCGCATGGTTGAAATTACCGGCGCTGAGTGGGTGGATGTGTGCCAGAGGTAGCATTAGCACCAAGCCGGAGCTCAAGCGCACAGGACATGGTGCCCCGATCCGAGATTTGGCCGGGCTGACCGGGGCATCTGGAGGGGCGGACTTCGGGGGAAAGTCCTGCTTTGAATTGGTCGGAGTGGCCGGATTCGAACCGACGACCCCTTGACCCCCAGTCAAGTGCGCTACCGGGCTGCGCTACACTCCGGACCGGTCGCGATGTATCGTGATAACCCCGTGCGGGTCAACCGAATTCCGCGACTTTTGTCCCGCTGCGATTGTGGGTGCGGATGAGCGCTGCAAGGCAGGCCGCAACAGCAGTTGATGGCGGTATTCCAGCGCGATGGCGCCCCAGATCAGGCCGAGCAGCAGGTAGACATGGCGCCAGTGGTCGATGTCGATGAAGGTGCCCAGCCCTATATTGCCGATGAAGGCGACGTAGGCGCACAGGAGATAGGGCTGCCACGGCCGGTCGCGCAGCAGGATGCGGAAGCCGGCTGCTATCGTCCACAAGACGAGCGCCAGGAACGACACGAAGCCGAGCCAGCCATAATCCATCAGCATCTTCAGCCAGATGTCGTGGGTGTCTTCACCGAAGATCGTGCCGAAGACCAGCGGGCCGATGCCGAATGGATGCTCCATCGCCATCTGGAAGCCGATGCCGTAGCGGGCAAAGCGGCCGAGGCGGGCGGTGTCGTAGCTCTGTTCGAGCTGGGCACGGTTGGAGAACATCTCCGACACGCCGGGCAGCTGCAGGATGACGATCATGGCGACGACCAGCAGCGCCAGTGCGGCTATCGTCATCACCACCACACGCAGCCGGAACTTGCCGCTGGCGCTCTGCAGGAACAGGCAGCCGGTGAGCAGGACGGCCGAGACGGTGAACATGCCCCAGGCGCCGCGTGAGAAGGAGAAGAAGATGCCGGCGGTGATGATCAGCAGCGGCACCGCCAGCAGCGGCATGCGTGTCGCCGGTCCGGTCAAAAGCAGATAGAGTAGATAGATGCCGGGCAGCACCAGGAACGGGCCGAACACGTTCGGGTCCTGGAAGGCGCCGGCGGCGCGATCGTATTTGGTGAACATCTCCGCGCCCGGAAAGGCATGGAAATAGCCTGCAATGCCAAGCAGCGAGGTGGCCACGGCCGAGACCACATAGGCAATGAAGATCAATCGGTAGAGGCTGGGCTGTACGGCGGTGATCGATGCGAAGAACACCGCGCTGAAGGCGAGAAACAGCGACACGGCGAGATAGAGCGGCGTGTTGGCGAGGTCCGCCATCTGCGTCATGGAGATCATGCCGCCGATGTTCATCGTCACCAGCAGCACCAATAAGGGCGTGGCCGCGCGGGAAATCCTCAAGCCGAAAAGCGCCCAGATGGCGATCAGCCCGGCCATGTAGAGCTCATAGGGCGCCGGCTCGCTGATGACGAAGCCCGACAGCAGAATGCCGAGGAAGACCGCGCCCGACGAAATCAGCGCGACCAGCTTGGCGTTGACCGCCGCGCGCGGCAGATCATGGCTGATCGCACTCAATAGGCGTTTTCCGTATTGAGCAGCCGGAGCGGCGTCAGGAACAGGATCCGCAAATCGAACAGCAGCGACCAGTTCTCGATGTAGTAGAGATCATACTCGGTCCGCATGCGGATCTTCTCGTTGGTGTCCATCTCGCCGCGCCAGCCATTGATCTGCGCCCAGCCGGTGACGCCGGGCTTGACCTTGTGGCGGGCGAAATAGCCGTCGACAACCTCGTTGTAGAGCAGGTTGTGCGACTGCGCGGCGATGGCATGCGGACGCGGGCCGACCAGCGACAGCGAACCGAGCAGCGAGTTGAAGAACTGCGGCAGCTCGTCGATCGAGGTCTTGCGGATGAAGCGGCCGACGCGGGTGACGCGAGGATCGTTCTTGGTCACCGTCTGCTTGGCGGTCGGGTCGGCCTTGTCCGTATACATCGAACGGAACTTGTAGACCTCAATGATCTCGTTGTTGAAGCCGTGCCGCTTCTGATGAAACAGCACCGGCCCCTTGCTGTCGAGCTTGATGGCGATGGCGGTCGCCAGCATGACTGGCGAGAACACGACGATGCCGATCAGGCTGAAGACGATGTCGAAGGCGCGTTTGGCGACCGAATCCCAGTCGTTGATCGGCTTGTCGAAGATGTCGAGCATCGGCACCGCGCCGATGTAGGAATAGGCGCGCGGGCGAAATTGCAGCGCGTTGGAATGCGCCGAAAGCCGGATGTCGACCGGCAGCACCCACAGCTTCTTCAGCAGCTGCAGAACACGCGATTCGGCTGTCAGCGGCAGCGATACGATCAGCATGTCGATGCGGGCGATGCGGGCGAACTCGATCAGTTCCGAAATGGTGCCGAGCTTGGGGTAGCCGGCGACGATGGGCGGCGAGCGCTTGTCGCCGCGATCGTCGAAGATGCCGCAGATGCGGATATCGTTGTAGGGCTGCTTTTCGACCGAGCGGATCAGGATTTCCGCCGCCTTGCCGCCGCCGACGATGACGGCGCGCCGCTCCATGCGGCCATCGCGCGCCCAGGCCCGGATCAGCTTCGACATCACCAGCCTGAGGCCGAAGATGAGAACGAAGCCGATGACGAACCAACTGCCGAACAATAGGCGCGAATAGTCCTGCGACATCTTCATGACGAATGCCGTCAGCGCCATCAGGGCGAAAGTGCCGGCCCAAACCAGCAGCACGCGGCCGAAATTGGCGATGGGCCGCATCAGGGCGACGATCTGGTAGCAGTCGGTGACGTCGAGCAGCACCACGGCAAGGAATGAGCCGGCTGCGATCGTCACCGGATATTGCCAGGCGAGATAGTTGAAGAATCCGACATAGTGGAAATAGACGGCGAGTCCCGACAGGAACAGCAAGCCGAATTCGACCATGCGCAGGACACCGCTGACCATGATCGGCGACATCGTATCGCGTCGGTATTGCGAGGCGACCTGGCGGGCGACATCGTTCATGCCGCTTGGCGTGTCGCCATCGGCCGGGCCGTCGAATTTACGCACCGCCTCTGCTGAAAAGCGGCGCGCGGGGTCGATCTCGTTCATGAGGGCTTTCCGCAAACTTCCCCACGATCATAGCAAAAGAGAGCTAAGAAACCCTTGAAACAACGTATGGCTTTGGAACGGCTTGGCCCTGTGCCTACCTGTCGAGCGCGGCGAAATAGGCCTTCTCGATGTCGGCGGCCATCACATCGGCGCCGAAGCGTGCCTTGAGGTTGGCGTTATCGGGCATCAGGTCGCGATAGGCGACCGGGTCGGCCAGCGCCTGGCTCATCCTGTCGGCGAGCTCGATCGGGTCAGGTCGGATCAGGGCAGGGGAACCGGTGTCGAATATCTCCGGGATGCCGCCGACCGCGGTTGCGATCATCGGCTTTCCCGCGGCAAGCGTTTCCAAGACGATATAGGGCATGGCTTCGGCGCGCGAGGGAACGATGATAAGCGCGGCAAGGGCAAAGGCCTCCCTGGCCGGCATCGGCGGCAGGAAGCGGACATGGCGCTCGAGCCCGAGGCGTTTCACTTGCCCGTGGTAACGCGCAAGGTCGTCGCCGTCGCCGACCATCACCGCGGTCAGTGCGCGGCCGAACTGTGGGCCGGCGAGGGCCAATGCGTCGATGAAGATATCCGGTCCCTTCAGATCGCGCATCATGCCGATATAAAGCAGGTCGGCTGCGTCCGACTCGGTGATCACCGGCTCGAATTCAGTGGCGCGCAGGCCGTTATAGACGAGGGTGTTGGGAATGGGCGGCTCGCCGACCTTGTGGCGATAGGTCCGCCGCTCATAGTCCGAGACAAACAGCAGATAGTCGGTGAAGCGAGCCATGAAGCGCTCGAGCGCGAAGAACAGCTTTCCGATGACCGTGCTCTCGTCATAGTGGAGCGAGCCGCCATGCGGCGAATAAAGGCGGGCTACGCGAGACCTTGATACCCGCAACAATGAGCCGAACAGACGGGCATAGGCGCCACCCTTGGCGCCGTGCCCATGCAGTACGTCCGGCCGCAATTCCTTGATGATCCTGTATGTGCGCCAAGCCGAGGCAAGGTCGCCGGGACCGACATGGCGCTGCATCGGCGTGCGATGAATGCCGAGCGCCAGCATGCCCTTCATCTGCTCGAACAAATGTTCCTCGAACGCGCCGCCTGTCGTCGAATCGCAGACGATGCCGACGGAATGCCCGGCGGCGACCTGCGCCTCGGCCAGGTCGCGCACATGCCGGAAAATTCCTCCGACGGGTGAGCGAAAGCAATGGACGATCCTGAGCCTGTCCGCCACGTGGTGTCTGTCAGAACAGACGTTCGCGGACGTAGACCGTATCGCCCGGCAGCAGCGGGTCGGAGGTGACCACGCGGCCGGTCATCACCTTGCCGTTGATGTCGCGGGTGATGTCGACGCTTTCCTGGTTGGCGCGCGGCGTGAAGCCGCCGGCAATGGCGATCGCCTTCTGCACCGTCAGGCCGGGAACATAGGAATATTGGCCGGCGGCACCCACTTCGCCCATGACGAAGATCGGCCGGTAGCGGTCGATCTCGACCGAAACGTCGGGATCGCGCAGATAGCCTTGCCGCAATTTGTCGGCGATCTCCTTTTCCATCTGCTGCGCGGTGTGGCCGCGCGCCGGTATGGCGCCGACAAGCGGGAAGGAGAGATAGCCGGATTGATCGACACTGTAGGTGTTGGTCAGCCCATCCTGCTCGAACACGGTCACGCGGACGCGGTCGCCGGCGCCAAGACGGTAGGGCTGATCGAGCACCTCATGGAAGGCGGCCGGCGTCGGCCGGTAGCTGGAACAGCCAGCCAGCATCGATACGGCAAGCAGCGCGCGAAACAGGGAAGCAGTGCTTTTCATGACCGGACAAGTACCTTCGACTGGGCCGCTGCGGCGTCGCAGCAAACATCAGGGATCGAGGCCCGTTATCATCCTGTTAGGGTTAATGGCCGGTAAAGGGAGCGGCCGACACGTGGCGCATCGGCAAGAGTTTTTGTGATTCTTGGCGGTTTTGTTTGTCGCCCGCCAGTAAACCCTAACGGAAACTTACCACGATCTTAACGGCTGAGTTACCATAGTTGTTTACGGTGCGTGCTGACCCAGTATCGGAGTAGGGATGCATGTCCGTTCAGTCCGCGGCCGCAGATGTCGATGTCGATCTCAGGCAGCTCTTCGCCAGCCTGGCGAGGAACTGGCTGCGTATAGTCCTCGTCGTCCTGTTGGCAACCGGGCTGGCCTTTGCTTTCGCCTCGCTGGCAACCCGGCACTACAAGGCCGAGACGCAGGTGGAGATCGCGCCGCGCGAATCCATTTACACGCGGCCGGCCAGCAACAACAATGACACCGACAGGCCAATTCTCGACGAGCAGGGCGTCGCCACCCAGGTCCAGATCATCTCCTCCAACGAAATCCTCAAGCAGGTCTCGCAAAAGCTTGGCCTGGAAAAACTGCCCGAGTTCAATGAAGCGCTCGACATGTCGGCGGTGAGCCGCGCTCTGGTCCTGGTCGGCCTGAAAAGCGACCCGATGGAAATTCCGACGGAAGAGCGCGTGCTCAAAAAAATGCACGAGAAGCTCAACGTCTATGGCGTCGAGAAGACCCGCATCATTGCCATCGAGTTCTCATCGGAAGATCCCAAGCTCGCGGCCGCCGTACCGGACGCCATCGCCGCCGCCTATATAGCGGGGCAGGGGGCGGCCAAGCTCGAATCGAACAGCGCCGCGGCAGACTTCCTGGCGCCCGAGATCGCCGACCTGCAGCGGCAGGTCAAGGATGCCGAGGCGAAGGTCGCCGCCTATCGCGCCCAGTCCGATCTTTTGATGGGTGGCAACAATTCGGTGCTGGCCACCCAGCAGCTTTCGGAACTGTCGAGCGAACTGTCGAAAGTGCGCGCCAACCGCGCCGCGGCCGAAGCGACCGCCGACGGTGTGCGCAGGGCGCTTCAGAATGGCGGTTCGCTGGATGCCGTGCCGGAGGTTCTGTCGTCGGACCTGATCCAGCGCTTGCGTGAGCGACAGGTCGAATTGCGCTCCAACATCGCCGATCTGTCGACGACACTGCTTGGCAATCATCCGCGCATTCGCGCGCTGAAATCGCAACTGTCCGATCTCGACGCACAGATCCGCAGCGAGGCCCAGAAGATCATGAAAGGGCTGTTGATGCAGGCCGAGACGGCAAAGGCCCGCGAGAACCAGCTTGTCGCCGACGTCAACACATTGAAAGCCGCTTCGGCGCAGGCCGGCGAACAACAGGTCGATCTCGACGCACTGCAGCGCGACGCAACCGCCAAGCGACAGCAACTCGAACTGTACCTGACCAACTACCGCGAAGCCGCTTCGCGCCAGGATCGCAACTATCTGCCGGTCGACGCGCGGATCGCCTCGAAGGCTTCGGTTCCCTCCGAGGCGTACTTCCCGAAGGTCGGGCCGATCGTCGGCGCGGCTTTCGCCGCATCGCTGCTGATCATGGCGATAGTGACGCTTCTGCGGGAGCTGTTTTCAGGCCGCGCGATGCGGCCGGCGAGCGGTTCCCGTTTCGAACGGATCGATGAGGTCGCGATGCCCCAGGTGGCGCAGGCGCCGGTCGCCAAGCCATTTGTCCGCCACGAGCCTGCCGTCCTGCAGGACTCCTTGGTTGGCCAGGAGCTGCCTGAACGTGCGGATGAAGCAGATGCGGAGCCCTATGCCGCCGCGATGCCGGCCATGGCCGAGGCACCGGATGTGGTCGCAATGCCCGATACGACGGCGACAGAGCAGACGGCTGTCGAGCCCGAACCGGCGCGTTCCACCCTGGGCGAGATCGATATCGAGAAGGCTGCCGAAAAGCTGATCTCCAGCGGTGCGGCGCGCGCCATATTCGTCTCGCCGGAAGGCGACGAGGCGGCTGCATCCGCGATCCTGGTGGCGCGCGAGGTCGCCGACGCCGGGCTGCGCGTGCTGTTGCTGGACCTCACCGCGTCGGGGGCCGCCTCGCGGCCGATGCTGGACAGCGGGCTTTTCCCCGGCATCACCAACCTGCTCGCTTCGGAAGCGCAGTTCAGTGACGTCATCCATGCCGATCTCTACTCGGACTGTCACGTCATCCCGGTCGGAACCGCCGATCCGGTTCGTGCCATGCGTGCCGCCGACCGGCTGCCGATCATCATGCAGTCGCTGACGACAGCCTACGACCTGGTCGTGGTCGAGTGCGGACCGGCCGACGCACAAGGCATCGGCCGCCTGACCGGCGATGCCACCGAGGTCTTTCTCTCCATGCTGGAGGCCGACGATGAGGTGACGCAGGCTGCGGTCAAGCTGATCGAGAACGGCTACCCCGACCTGACGCTGGTGACGCCGCTCGGCCACGAACCGCCCGGCAATCCGGTGCCGGGACGGCGCACTGCCGCTGCCTGAGGGGAGCCCCGGATCGCTGGCGGGGCCGTTCTGCGGTTCGCCCGATCTATCCCAGTTCAAGCGTCGTTACGCCGAACACCCTTCGCAGGTCCAATTCCGGGGCAGGCCCCTTGTACATGCGCGTGGTGGTGAAGGTCGGCGCAAAGCCGGCCGCATCGAGCGCAGTTATGAAGCCGGCGTTATCGGCGGGGACGTCGATGTGCAGCTCGCCGCCCTCGCAGGCACCGGCCAGCCCCTCCAGGAGTTGCAAAGCGATCTCCGTGTCGTCGGCAAACAGCGGGCCGATCTTGAAGCCGGATCGACAGCGGCGCGCCACGCCAAAACCGGTCACGCCGCGCGAACCGATCGCCGCCAGCCCATGATGCGGCTCCTGCAGCCATCGCTTCAGAAAGGTGCCTCGCGGCGCCGGAAAGCAATGGGCGTCATAGGCGACGATGCCGGACAGGAGCTGCGTCGTAATCATCCGCAACCCATCGGCCCTGACCGGCTGGCCTGCCATGCGCCCGGTGAAGCGGATGGTCTCATAGGCCGGCGCGAAGCCCTTGCGCCGGTAATTGGCCTGCTGCTCGGCGACGCCGTCGAGGCCGACAGTCCGGCCCGAGAGTCTTTTCATGCCGGCGTCCCACACGGCCTTGCCGTAGCTCATGCCGCGCATGTCAGGCCGGCAGATGTAGAGACCGATGAAACCGAATTCGCTTCCATAGGCCACGGCCGAAATTGCCGCGACCATGTCGTCGCCGACAAAGGCGCCGATGAAGCCTTCGGGGTCCGCGGCCTGGAACATCGCCGGGTCTTCATGACCTGGGTTCCAGCCTTCCGCGGCCGCCCAGTCGACGAGAAGCGCCAGTTCCTGCAGGGACAGTGTGCGGATGATCGGCTTCATGGCGTCAGCTATCTTCTTCCGCGGGCGCTGCCTGGCCGGCGGCTTTGCGGCGCAGCACTTTGGTCAGCTTCCAGATCGTCGGGCTGTTCTTGACGAAGGCCTTCAGCCGTGCGCCTTGCCGAAGCGTCAGCGCCAGCATGTGGCCCTTCACGGTCAAGGGGACCAGCACTTCGAAATGCCGCGTTTCGATATCGCACCACAGCCGCTTGTAAGGCTCATCTCCGACCGAAAAGTCATAGACCTCGAAACCGGTCTCGCAGGCTTCCTGGATGTTGTCGAAGAACAGGAAGTCGCCGGGGCTGGCGTGCCCAAGATCGTCCTCGGCGATCGCTCCGAATTCGCAGATCAGGCGTTTGCCCAAGCGGCTTGAACCGGTGATGGCGCGCAGCTTGCCGGCAACCTCGAGCCCGTGCAGCACGAAGGAAGGCCTGTCCTCGGCAAGCGCCTGCATGAACAGCGCGCGGAAGAAGCCGCGTACCTGCGCGTCGCCAAAAACATTGGCGATGCCCATCTTGCGGAAGCGGAGTTCCTTCATCTCGAAGAAGGCGTCGAGCAGCCTGTCCACCCCCTCGGGGGTGCGGGCCTCGATGCGCCGATAGCTGCCCACGGCCTCGAATTTCCGGATTTGCGACCGGTGCTTCTTGCGTTTGCGTTTGCCGCTGGCGCGGGAAAGCAGCGCATCGAAGCCGCCGTCGAGATCGACGGCCAGCGACAGATTGGGGCTGGAAAAATGGTCAAGCGATGCGAGCGGATTGGCGACGCCGTCGAGATCGGGCAGCAACCGCTCGAGCGCGACCAGATCGATGTCCGGGCGTGCCTTGGCGATGGCCGCCAGCACCGATCGGAGAGCCGGTATATCCGCCTTGGCCAGCCAGTTCGGGTCCGCGGCGACGAAGTTGCCGTTGGCGTGGCGCCCACCCATGAAGCGGGCGATCCGGAACGGCCCCTTGCAGGCAACCTCCAGCGCCAGCGAGAAAACCGGTTTGCCCTCGGCACTCAGCGTCGCGACGAGCAGGTCCGGTCGTGTCTCGGTCGCCCAGTTCTGGACCCAGGCAGCACTCTGCGCCGGCCCAAACAGGGCCGAGCGGCAGAACTCGGCATAGGCCGCGAGTCCGTCCGTGGACGCCACTGAAATCGACAGGCCGGCATGGTCCCGTGGCAAGGCGCGCGACGATGCCTCGGTCGCCGCAAGCCGATTGCCGTCAAATGACGCGGTTGCGTCAACCATACCTCAATCCTTAGGACGTATTGATCGCGATTTGGGGGTTCGCATAGGCGCATTCCGTGCTTGGATCAGCCTAGGCGCAAAAGGTGAATGAATGATCGACGGCGGGGAGGCAATCCGGAAACTGGCGCTGAACGTCGCCCGTTATACCGGCCTTGCACCGCTGGCCAAGCCGTTCATCGGCGGCATCGGCGCCATCCTGATGCTGCACCGTGTTACCGCGACGCCGGAAAAGCCGGACAGCGTCAACCGGCATCTGAATATCGCGCCCGGCTTCCTTGACGCCATGATCGCGGACATGAAGGCGCATGGCTATGCCTTCGTCTCCATGGACGAAGCCGTTGAGCGCATCAAAGCAGGCGGCAAGGGCGGTCAGTTTGCCACCATCACCGCCGACGACGCCTATCGCGACAACATGGTCGAGGCGCTGCCGGTGTTGGAGAAGCATGGCGCGCCGATCACCATCTATGTCGCACCCGGGCTGATCAACGGCACAGCCGACCTGTGGTGGGACGTTGTCGAGGACATCGTCAACGCGCGCGATACCTTGACGCTGACGCGGCCGAATGGTCCGCTGACGATCGATTGCTCGACCCCCGCGAAGAAGCTGCAGGCCAATGCACGCCTGCACGCCTATCTCACCTCCGAAATACGCGAGGAGGACCTGCAGGCCGTGTTGCGTGACCTGGCTCGCGCAAATGGCATCGACGCCGACGGCCCACGCTTGCGCACATTGATGAGCTGGGATGAAATCCGTCGCATCGCCGCGCATCCGCTGGTGACGATCGGCGCCCATACGATCAACCACAGCAATCTGAAGCGGCTCTCCGAAGCCGTTGCCCGGCACGAGGTTGGCGACGTGCGCGCCATGTTGCAGGCCGAACTGGGCGAAATGCCCCGCCATTTCGCTTATCCCTATGGCTATGCCAGCGCTGTCGGCTGCCGCGAAGTGGGCTTTGCCCGCGACGCAGGCTATACCTCCGCCGTGACGACGCGCCACGGCGTGCTGCGCGCCGAGCATGCCGGGTTCCTGCACGCCTTGCCGCGCATTTCCGTCAACGGCCGCTACCAGAGCCTCGCCCACATCCGCACCATGCTGTCGGGCGTGACGACGCCGCTCGCCAACGCCGGCAAGATGGTCGTCACCATCTGACGCTGGCGGTTTCGCCTATCGCTTGGCCCTCGGCTCCAGCATCAACCATTTGATGATGCCCATTGCCGGCAGCACCCAGAGCAGGCCGCTGAGCAGGAAAAAAAGGAAATGCACCCACGGACCCGACTCCGAGAGCCGGGCGACCGCGAAGATCGATGCGACCAGCGCATAGACGATGACCAGCGCCACCAGCAGAAACATTCCGATCAGCTTTTTCAGGCGCAGGGGCATGCTTGGTCTCCTGATTGAGCATGCCGGAATTCGCACAGGCGGCCTGGCCAGCTCAAAGGGTATTGGCCTCGCATAGGCCTTGAGGCGAGACTGTGCAACCGGTGAGACGCGGCGCGACGGCGTGCCGCGCCGTATGGTCTTGCCAGCACGGGTGCGATGGTCCACCAATCCGCCAAATCAACCTGCCGGGACAAGATCATGGCTGCCATATCAGCTGCCGCGCCATACGTCGCCCGCGACCGCGACCTGCATAACCGGGCGCTGCTGCGCGGCTGGCTCTATGTGGTGCTTCTGGTGCTGTTTGCGCTGGTGCTGGTCGGCGGCGCCACAAGGCTCACCGATTCCGGCCTGTCGATTACGCAGTGGAAGCCGATCCATGGCGTGATCCCGCCGCTCAACGATGCCGAGTGGCAAGAGGAATTCCAGCTCTATCAGCAGATCCCGCAATATGCCGAGCTCAACAAGGGCATGAGCATTGAGGCGTTCAAGTCGATCTTCTGGTGGGAATGGGCGCACCGCATCCTGGCGCGCAGCGTCGGCCTGGTCTTTGCGTTACCGCTCATGTTCTTCTGGGCGACGCGCCGCATCGAGCGCGGCCTGGGAGCGAAGCTGGTGGGCATTCTGCTGCTTGGCGGCCTGCAAGGCGCCATCGGCTGGTGGATGGTGGCTTCAGGATTGGTCGACCGGGTCTCCGTCAGCCAGTACCGGCTGGCGACCCACCTGACACTCGCCGCGCTGATCTTCACCGCCACCATGGTGGTCGCGCGAGGATTAGCGCCGCATTCCGAACCCGCCGCCGATCGGTCGACGCAGAGGCAGGCCGGGTTCATCGTGCTGCTGGCGCTGATCCAGATCTATCTCGGCGGCCTGGTCGCCGGGCTCGATGCAGGCCTGAGCTACAACACCTGGCCGCTGATGGACGGCAAAATCATCCCTGGCGATCTGCTGATCCTCGAGCCGGCATGGCGCAACTTCTTCGAGAGCCCGAAGACGGTGCAGTTCGTCCATCGGCTTGGCGCTTACACGGTATTCGTCGTGGCCTTGTGGCACATGATCGCCACGCGCCGGCGGCTGCCTGAAACAACGCATGCGCGGCGCGCGACGCTGCTGTTTCTACTGGTGCTGGTCCAAGCTTCGATCGGCATCGGCACGCTGCTGATGCATGTGCCGCTGCATATGGCGCTGACCCATCAGGGATTTGCGCTGATCGTGCTGGGTTTTGCCGCCGCACACTGGCGCGGCACCAAGGGCGCCTATTCCTTGCCGACGGGAATAGCGCTCAGGGGCTGATCTTGAGCTGATCTACCGGGTCCGGATCAGAAGCTTGCCCGTACCGCCCGGATCGCCTTGACGACCGACAATTCGCGGTTCTCCTCGACCGCATTGT
>NZ_RZTB01000560.1:0-271 GCF_003997735.1 Mesorhizobium sp. M7A.F.Ca.MR.148.00.0.0
GGGGGAGAGGTGGCGAGCGAAGCTCGACGGAGTGGGGTCGACTGCGCGGCTTAAGACCAGGCGTTAGCTGAGAGGGGCACCCCTCAAAAATAGCCTGCAAGGTTAGCTCTGATGCGGTCCAGCACCGTATCCCCGGAAACATCGGGCACGAATTCCTTGCCCGTGATCGCCTCATAGGCCTGCGCGTAGACCCCGGAAGCCTGTTCGACGATCTCGTCGGGTATTTTGGGGATCGGGTCGTTGTACGGATCGCAGCGCGCCGAGACCCATG
>NZ_RZTB01000561.1:0-271 GCF_003997735.1 Mesorhizobium sp. M7A.F.Ca.MR.148.00.0.0
GCCCCGGCCTGATGCAGGCCTTCCGCCGAAAGGCGCGCACGCAGGGCGTGAACTATCTTGCCGCGACGGTGACCGGACTGACCATGGCGTCTCCCCAAAAGGTCGGCGAAGTGGTCCTCGACAATGGCGATCGGCTTGCCGCCGGCACGGTGATCAACGCGGCCGGACCATGGAGCGCGGGCGTTGCCAGGATGGCCGGCGCCGAACTGCCGGTTGTCCCAAGCAAGCGGTGCGTCTTCGTCTTCGAAACGCCGGCAAGGATCGAAAACTG
>NZ_RZTB01000562.1:0-271 GCF_003997735.1 Mesorhizobium sp. M7A.F.Ca.MR.148.00.0.0
CATTGAAAGGACCATGGAGATGTTCGGCGGAGCGCTCCCGAGAGGAAATGACCGTCATCCATCCGAACTTCAAAGTCAGCGTGACGCAACCGGGCGCTCGTGATCGAGGCGATGACTCGCAGTCGGATATATCGACTTGGAACAGAGGACCTTGCAACCAAGCACGCAGTTGTCATCGTGTCTTAGGTACAAACTGCTACCCATGTCTCCGGAACGGACCATCGATCTATGGCGGAGGAAGTGGGATTCGAACCCACGGTGAGCTTGCACC
>NZ_RZTB01000563.1:0-271 GCF_003997735.1 Mesorhizobium sp. M7A.F.Ca.MR.148.00.0.0
CGCCGCCGGCCATCACGGTCAATGTCGGCACACCAACGAACTAGGACATCGAACAGAGGGATGCGGTTTCAGCACGCCAGGCAGTACGAGGAAACCTGGCGTCAGGGGAGCAAAGAGTAACGCCATGCTGCGAACCATTCGCGCGTTCTGGCAGGACCAGAGGGGAATAGCGCTGATCCTCGTCAGCATCACGCTGCCGGCGCTCATCGGCTTTTCACTGCTGGCAATCGACATGAGCCGGGTCAACAACCTCCACAACGATCTCCAGAAG
>NZ_RZTB01000564.1:0-270 GCF_003997735.1 Mesorhizobium sp. M7A.F.Ca.MR.148.00.0.0
CCGGCGCCAAGGTCAACATCCTGACCAAGAAGAACGGCTTCGACATCGACAAGGAACTCAAGTCCGACATCGCCTCCGGCAGCACCAACTGGTGCGTCGGCTGGAACCACTCGTCCTTCGCGCCGCAATATACGGGCCTTTACACCGACCTCAGCAAATTGCTGCCAAAGGAAGAGATCGACGCCTTCGTTCCGTCGACCATCAAGTCGGCGACGATCGACGGCAAGCTGGAGATGCTGCCGCGCGCGCAGTTCGACGTTTCGGCGCTCT
>NZ_RZTB01000565.1:0-270 GCF_003997735.1 Mesorhizobium sp. M7A.F.Ca.MR.148.00.0.0
GGCGAACCAGCAGCACGGCGATGACGCCCGACAGCACGATGGCGTCGCGATAGGGCGCGATCGCTCCCGGCAATGTCGCTTGCAGCAACACCTCGATGATGCCCAGCAGGAAGCCGCCGGCGACCGCACCGGGCAGGCTGCCCAGCCCACCGACGACGGCTGCGATGAACGCCTTCAGCACCGGCGTGAAGCCCATCAGCGGATCGACCGAAGCGCGCTGCGCCACCCACAGCATGGCCGCCAGCCCGGCCAGCAGGCCGGAGAGCAGGA
>NZ_RZTB01000566.1:0-270 GCF_003997735.1 Mesorhizobium sp. M7A.F.Ca.MR.148.00.0.0
GAAAATCACCACCCCGGCATGGTCTAAGCCCAAACTGCACGATTGAGCCAGATGGGGCAGATGGCGCTCAGTTTGCCTTCTTGGCCGGTGGGCGTACCGCACCGTCCCTGATCAGCCGGTCGATATGCATGCGGATATGAGCTGCTTCCGCCGCCGTGTTAGCAAGCGCTATGGCGCGGTCGAAGGCGACGCGCGCCTCGTCCCCCCGGTCGAGTTGCATCAAGAGGCCCCCCTTGAGGCCGAAAAAATGGAAATAGCCGGAAAGCCGTT
>NZ_RZTB01000567.1:0-270 GCF_003997735.1 Mesorhizobium sp. M7A.F.Ca.MR.148.00.0.0
CCGGCGCCAAGGTCAACATCCTGACCAAGAAGAACGGCTTCGACATCGACAAGGAGCTCAAGTCCGACATCGCCTCGGGTAGCACCAACTGGTGCGTCGGCTGGAACCATTCGTCCTTTGCGCCGCAATATACGGGCCTTTACACCGACCTCAGCAAATTGCTGCCCAAGGAAGAGATCGACGCTTTCGTGCCGTCGACCATCAAGTCGGCAACCATCGACGGCAAGCTGGAGATGCTGCCGCGCGCGCAGTTCGACGTTTCGGCGCTCT
>NZ_RZTB01000568.1:0-270 GCF_003997735.1 Mesorhizobium sp. M7A.F.Ca.MR.148.00.0.0
GGCATCATGGGCGCACCGATGGCGGGGCATCTGCTGGACGCGGGTTATCATGTCGTCACCAGCGACCATCGATCGAAACCCTCCACCGATCTCGTCACCAAGGGCCTGAAGACCGTCACCGGCCATGCCGCCGTGGCCAAAGCCGCCGACATCATCATCACCATGGTACCCGACACCCCGCAGGTCGCCGATGTGCTGTTCGGCGACAACGGCGTCGCGTCAGGCCTGGCCAAGGGCAAGCTGGTCATCGACATGAGCTCGATCTCGCCG
>NZ_RZTB01000569.1:0-269 GCF_003997735.1 Mesorhizobium sp. M7A.F.Ca.MR.148.00.0.0
GCGTTGTTGTTCAGACGATGGACCGCTAAAATCATTTTAGAGCGTAGAGGTAGGCCGCGATATCGCGCGCCTGCTGCTCCGTGATCCGTGTCGATGGCATGGCCGTGTGCGGATCGACTTCCCTTGCCGATCGTATCCAGCGGATCAGGTTCTCTGGATTGTTGGCCAGCCCGCCACCGATAAAGATGCGGCCAGCAAGACTGGCATCCAGGCGAGGACCGACCTGCCCTTGCGCGCCCGGCACGCCCGTAATCGTATGGCAGCCGGAA
>NZ_RZTB01000056.1:0-37093 GCF_003997735.1 Mesorhizobium sp. M7A.F.Ca.MR.148.00.0.0
GCTCCTGCTGGTTGCCCCGAACGACCGCAAGATGCGCATCGAGGTCGGTTATGGGCTGGAAGGTACGCTGACCGACCTGCACACCAAGCTGATCATTGAAAACGACATGGTGCCGGCGTTCCGCGCCGGCGATTTCTCCGGCGGCATCAGCAAAGCCGTCGACGACATGGTCATGGTGCTGGAAGGCAATCCGGAGGAACTGGAGGCGCGCGGCGAGCGCAACCAGCAGGCGCCCTTCGAGTCCGACGACCTGTTCTTCACCGTGTTCATCGGCATCTGGATAACCATTATGGTCGGCAGTCTTGCTGTCTCCATCTTGCCGCCGATCTTCGGCCAGAAGCTCGGTCCCGGCCGCTACCGCTGGCTCGGCATGACCTTCGAGCCAAGCCGGCGATCCTCCCGTGGCGGCTGGTCGTCGGGGAGTTCCAGCGGCGGCTGGTCTTCGGGGTCAAGCAGCGGTGGAAGCTTTTCCGGCGGCGGCGGTTCGTCCGGCGGCGGCGGCTCGTCGGGAAGCTGGTGATGGCATGACGATACCCAGCATCAGCCTGTCGAAACGCGACCGCCTCGCCTCGGCTGTCCTGATTGCCGCGGTCGTGCTGTTCTCCTGCGTCATGTCCTACGCGGCCGACCTGCCGGCGCTGACCGGCCGTGTTGTCGACAATGCCGGCATCATCGATGCCGCGACCAAGGCGGCGCTGACGCGGAAGCTTGCTGATTTCGAGACAAAAGGTTCCGACCAGATCGTCGTCGCGACGATCCCCAGCCTCGATGGCGAGGAGATCGAGCCCTACGCCAACCGGCTGTTTCGCTTCTGGAAACTCGGCCAGGCGAAGGAAAACAACGGCGTGCTGCTGCTGGTTGCCCCGAACGACCGCAAGATGCGCATCGAGGTCGGTTATGGGTTGGAAGGTACGTTGACCGATCTGCACACCAAGCTGATCATCGAAAATGACATGGTGCCGGCCTTCCGCGCCGGGGACTTCTCCGGCGGCATCAGTAAAGCCGTCGATGACATGGTCATGGTGCTGGAGGGCAATCCCGAAGAACTGGAAGCGCGAGGCAAGCGCAATCCCGCCGATGACGGCACGTCCATCGATCCGATCGTTGCCGTGTTCCTGATCCTGTGGGCGACGATGTTTTTCGGCGGGTTGGCGATGGCGTTCCTGCCGCCGATGTTCGGCACGAAGCTGTCGCCGGGCGTGTACAGATGGCTGGGCATGACGTTTCGTTACGGCCGTGGGCCAAGCGGGTACTCGGGCAGCAGTGGCTGGACAACGGGTTCGTCTTCGGGCGGCTGGTCGTCGGGGAGCTCCGGTGGTGGCTGGTCTTCGGGATCAAGCGGCGGTGGCGGGTTTTCCGGTGGCGGCGGCTCATCGGGTGGTGGCGGTTCTTCAGGAAGCTGGTGAGACATATCATGGCAACACGACCAATCAGCCCGCAGGATCATGAGCGAATCGCAACCACGATCCGCGCCGCCGAGGAGAAAACCGACGGCGAGATCTACTGCGTCGTGGCGCATGCCAGCGACGGCTATTTCTTCCCGGCCGCCTTCATGGCGACCGTGTGCATGCTGATCGTCAGCCTGGCGGTCGGCTACGGTCTGGAGGCCTGGTGGCTGTCGATCCGGCTGCCGCATTTCGTCCTCGCCCAGCTCCTGGCGCTTGCCTGCGTGCTGGCCTTGTTGTGGGCGCTGCCCGGCCTGCGCATCCATCTGGTGCCGAGGCGGCTGCGCTACCAGGCGGCGCACGCCAACGCGATCAAGCAGTTCCTTGCCCGCAACGTCCACCGCACCACGGCGCGCACCGGCGTACTGGTCTTCGTCTCGATCGCTGAGCGCTATGCCGAAGTGGTTGCCGATTCGGGCATCGACGCCAAGGTCGGCCAGCATGTCTGGGACGGTGTCGTGCGCGACCTTACCGCGCATGCCGGCGACGACCGGCTTGCCGATGGCTTCGTCAAGGCGATCGAGCAGGTGGGTGCGGTGCTGGCCGAGCATTTCCCGGTCACAGTGGGCGACAGCAACGAACTTGACGACCATCTGGTCGAAATCTGAAAGCCCGCCCGCAAACGCTACTCAGCCGGACGCCTGACGCGGTTTTCTGCGCTTCCGGCCTTCGACCGAAGCACTCACTCATGAGCGGCCTTGGCAGGCAGGCTTCGGCCGGCGTAGGCCGGTGCTCACGTACAAAAGTAGGCTCCGCTCCGGTTCTCGAAAGCCACGGCATCCGCCTCGGCTGAACGCGTTTTCAAGCAGGCTTGCCCGATGTCATCAGTGTCATGATCGCCTGTGAGAAAGCAGCCGGCGGGCCGCCGGGACTCTTGCAATCGGGCGATGCGGGTTTATGGTTAACAAATCATGAATACGCTGACGATCGACATCCGGAAAGCCGACCCGCGCGATGCCAGTGCCATCGCCGAGGTGCATCTGGAGGCCTGGCGCGGCGCCTATTCCGGCATCATTCCGCATCGCACCCTGACATCGATGATCAACCGTCGAGGTGCCGACTGGTGGGCGAATGCGATTCGCCGCGCCGCCACTGTTCTGGTGGTCGAGATCGGCGGAAAGATCGCCGGCTATGCGACGATCGGCAAGAACCGCGCCCGTGAACTCAGGCAGCAAGGCGAAATCTACGAATTGTACCTGCGGCCGGAATATCAGGGCATCGGGCTCGGCAGCCGCCTGTTTTCGGCAGCCAAGGCGCGGTTGGCCGATCACGGGCTGAAAGGCATGGTCGTGTGGGCGCTGGAAGACAACCAGAACGCACTCGCCTTCTATGCCGGCGCCGGCGGCCGCGATGTTGCGGAAGGCGTCGAGATCTTCGAGCAGAAGGCGCTCAAGAAGGTCGCTTTCGTCTGGGAATGACAGCCCGGCCCTTCGGCCATTGCGTCTCCCGATTTCAGCCAGCACCATTCGCCGCATTGCACCATGACGCGCCGCCCGCTATCGATCGTCCATCGAGAGAGGGATTTAAGCCATGCGCATTGAAGCCATAGCCAGCGGAAAGAACCCGCCTGAGGACGTCAACGTCATCATCGAGGTGCCGATCGGCGGCGAGCCGATCAAGTATGAGATGGACAAGGAAGCCGGCACGCTGTTCGTCGACCGCTTCCTGCACACCTCGATGCGCTACCCCGGCAATTACGGCTTCGTGCCGCACACGCTGTCAGGCGACGGCGATCCGATCGACGTGCTGGTCTGCAACACGCGCGCCCTGGTGCCGGGCTGCGTCATCAACGTCAGGCCGATCGGCGTGCTGATCATGGAAGACAATGCCGGCCAGGATGAGAAGATCATTGCCGTGCCGTCGCCGAAACTGACGCTGCGCTACGAGAACGTCACCGAATACACCCAGCTGCCCGACATCACGCGCCAGCAGGTGCAGCACTTCTTCGAGCACTACAAGGATCTCGAGCCCGGCAAATGGGTCAAGATCGAAGGCTGGCACGATTCCAAATATGCCAAGAAGATGATCGTCGACGCGATCGAGCGGGCCAAGGCGAGCAAGTAGCCCAACTTCGTCATACCAGGGCGGAGCAGCCGCAAAGCGGCGTCGCGGAGACCCTGGTATCCATGCCGTGACGCCAGGCGACGTGTGCGGCGGAACGGAATTCTGCACCGCCGCGGCGGTGTTGATGTCGCGGCATGGATCCTCGGGTCTGCGCTGCGTCGCTACGCTCCTTGCTCCGCCCGTGGATGACGAAGCTACGGGTGCGATGCCCAATCTCCGCCGTGCTCAGTTATCCACCCGGCCGAAAGCCGGCACGTTGCCGATGACGGTGCGCCTGTCCTTGCCGCAGGCGAAGGTCCGCGCCTTGTCGTCGGCAAGCTTGCGCGCCTGATCGTTGGCGGTGGGATTGCCGGTGGCCAGCACCAGGCCGACGGTGCAGCCGTCGCGGGCGTCCATCTGGCCGACCTTGGCGACGAGCAGCACCTCGGTCGGCTTTTTCTCGTCCTCGGGATTGCTGATCGAGCGGCGATGGATGGCTGCATAGGGCACAGCCTTGTCGCCGGTGGTTTCGATGCGCCATTCGATCTTGGCTCCAGACGAATTGAAACCGGAAAAGCTCTCCCAGACCGTCGTCATGTCGCCGCCGGGGGGAAAGCCGTAGAACAGCGATTCACGGGCATCGTCATAGGCTATCAGTACGGGATAGCCGCGATAGCCCGAACAGGCGAGTTCGGCCCAGTCGCCGTCGCCTTCCTCGGCCTGCGCGTAGGTCACGCAATCCTTTTTCGAATCCAGATCGGTGTAGGCGCTGGAAATGCCGTCGGCTTGCGCAGCCTGACCCAGACCGACCAGAACAAGCGGGATCAGAATGGCACGCATGGCGGTCAATCTCCGTTGCAAGCTGCCGCAGCGTAGCGCCGCACGTTATTTCTTCAAGCTCGCTTCAATCAGCAGGTCGGCGTTGCGGGCGACCGCTTGCGCCGGGCCGCCGAGCCCGAACAGCTGGCCACTGATATAGGCGCCTTCGATCAGCAGCAGCAGGCCGTCGCCGAGCGTGTCAGGGTCTTGCGCGCCCATCGCAACCGCCATGGCGCGCAGGCGGCGGCGCAATTCCTGCTTGTTGGCCTCGCTGACCACACGGGCCGGATGGCTGTGGTCGGGATATTCGACCGCCGCGTTGGTCATGCCGCAGCCGCGATAGTCCGCCACTTGCGTGCGCTTGCCGATGCGGGTCAGGAAAACCTTGATCTGTGCGCGCGGGTCGCCGGGATGAGCGGCAACCGCCTCGTCGAAACGCTCCCAATATTCAAGATCGTACTGCCTGAGATAGGAGGCGGCCAGTTCATCCTTGGACGGAAAGCTGCGATAGAGGCTGGGCTTTGTGACGCCGGCACGTTTGACGATCTCGTCGACGCCGATCGCCCTGATACCGCGCCGGTAGAACAGGTCATAAGCCACATCGAGGATCTTCTTGGCTGCTTTCGGCGGCGCCGACGCATGATCGTCGCTGATGGTCAGATCAATATTTTTGTCGGTTGGCATCGTGTGGCTCGATTGACAATGTTACCGATCGGTACGTATACATACTCCGCCTGCAACGTACCGGTCAGTAACATGATAGCTCAATCCCGCCCCTTTGGCCAGCGCTACGCTTTCGTCGTGGTCGGCGTGATCTTCCTTAGCCTGCTGGTCGCGGCTGGCCTGCGCTCCGCACCCTCCGTCATGATGCTGCCGCTGGAGAACAGTTTCGGCTGGCGGCGCGACATCATCTCGCTGGCCGCCGGTGTCGGCATCCTGCTTTACGGCCTGACAGGGCCATTTGCCGCAGCCCTGATGGAGCGCATCGGGCTTCGCCGCACGCTGCTGGCCTCGCTGGTGGTGATGTCGGGCTCGACCGCGCTCAGCCTGCTGATGACCAAGCCGTGGCATCTGTTCATCACCTGGGGCGTGTTCTCGGGCATTGGTTCCGGTGCTGTCGCCAGCGTGCTCGGCGCGACCATCGTCAACCGGTGGTTCAAGACCAATCGTGGCCTTGTCATGGGATTGATGTCGGCCTCCAGCGCCTCGGGCATGCTGGTGTTCCTGCCGCTGATCGCCGCGCTGGCGCAGTCGGGCGGCTGGCAGCCGGTAGTCATTGCGGTCGCGATCGCGACCGCTGCCCTGATACCGCTGGTCTGGCTGCTGGTGCCGGAGCGGCCGGCATCGATCGGCATGGTGCGCTACGGCGCCGAGGCTGACGACGTGCCACCCACTCCGCCTGCGTCACAGGGCAATTTTCTTGCGCATACGTTCTCGACGCTGCGCCGTGCCGCCGGCACGCGGGTGTTCTGGTATCTGTTCGCCACCTTCTTCGTCTGCGGCTTCACCACCAACGGGCTGGTCGGCACGCATCTGATCGCGTTCTGCGGCGACATGGGCATCGGCGAAGTGCAGGCCGCCGGCCTGCTGTCGATGATGGGCATCTTCGACCTGATCGGCACGACGTTGTCGGGCTGGCTCACCGATCGCTTCGATCCGCGCAAGCTGCTCGGCGTCTATTATGGCATTCGTGGCCTGTCGCTGATCTATCTGCCGTATTCTGGCTTCTCGGCGACCAGCCTGATCATCTTCGCTGTGCTCTACGGCCTCGACTGGATCGCCACCGTGCCGCCGACGCTGCGGCTCGCCAACGAGGCGTTCGGCGATCGCAGCGGGCCGATCGTGTTCGGCTGGATCGTCGCCGGACACCAGATCGGTGCGGCCGCTGCCGCCGCCTTTGGCGGCACCATGCGCGAGTTGCAGGGCAATTACGAACTGGCGTTCCTGATCGCCGGCATGACGGCAATCGCCGCCGCCTGTATCTCGCTGCTGATCAACACCAGCAAGCCGGCGTTCGATCCGGAGCCGCAAGCGGCTTAGGCGCGACGCTAATCTCCCCCCGAGAGGGGGAGATTACCCTGTTCATTGTTATCAAACCTTCATCATCCCGAGATGCGCCTGAAACATTGACGCTGGATTTTGGTGGCACCGTTCAAGCCATCCAGGAGACAGCCGTGAACAAGCTTTCGATGACCCGCCGTGCTTTCGTCACTTCCGCCGGTGCCGTTGGCCTGGCCGGCGTTTCCGGCCTGGCGCTACCCTATTATTCGCGCGCCAACCAGCGGCCTTCCTTCACCCATGGCGTCCAGTCGGGAGATGTCGACGCCACCAGCGGCGTGGTGTGGACGCGCACCGACCGACCGTCGCGCGTCATGTTCGAAGTGTCGTCGACGGAGAATTTCACCAATGCGACCCGCCTGGCGCCGCTCGATACGTCGCCGGCCAGCGATTACACGGTCAAGCGGCTGCTCACCGACCTCGCTTCGGACCAGGATATCTTCTACCGCATGACATCGGCCGATCTCGCCGACATCAACGCCGTTTCGGAGCCGATCACCGGCCGTTTCAGGACGGCGCCAGCCTCGAAGCGCGACATCCGCTTTGCCTGGTCCGGCGACACCGCCGGCCAGGGCTGGGGCATCGATGAGACCGGCATGAAGACCTACGCCACGATCGGCAAGCACACGCCCGACTTCTTCCTGCATTCGGGCGACACCATTTATGCCGACGGCGCCATGAAGGACGATGTCGACCTGCCCGGCGGCGGCAAGTGGAAGAACGTCGTGCTGATCGACGGCAAGCGCAAGGTCGCCGAAACGCTGGACGAGTACCGGGACCAGTGGAAATACAACATGATGGACAGGAACGTGCTCGGCCTGAGCGCCATCTGCCCGACCTTCTACCAGTGGGACGACCACGAAGTGCTGAACAATTGGTCGGATTCGAAGGACCTCAGCGCCGACAACCGCTACACGGAAAAATCCATCCACGTGCTGGCGGCCCGCGCGGCGCGGGCTTTCCACGAGATGACGACGATCCGCTACGAACCGTCCGAGCCCGGCCGCGTCTATCGCAAGATCGCTTATGGGCCGCTGCTCGACGTGTTCTTCCTCGACATGCGCTCCTATCGCGGCCCCAATGGTCCCGACATGCAGGATGAGATGACGCCGCAATCGCGCATGCTCGGCGAGCAGCAGACGAAATGGCTGAAGCGCGAACTGGCGAATTCGAAGGCGACCTGGAAAATCATCGCCGCCGACATGCCGCTCGGCCTCGTCGTCTGGGACGACGGCACCAAGAAGGTTGGCGCCGAAGCGGTCAGCAATGGCGACAATGGCTTGCCAAAAGGGCGCGAGCTCGAGATCGCCGACCTGCTGCGCTTCATAAAGAATGCCGGCATCAGCAACACCGTCTGGCTCACCGCAGATGTCCATTACACGGCCGCGCATTATTACAACCCGGACAAGGCGCAGTTCCAGGAGTTCAATCCGTTCTGGGAATTCGTCTCGGGTCCGATCCATGCCGGCACGTTCGGTCCCAACGATTTCGACATGACGTTCGGTCCGGAGCTGAAGTTCATCAAGGCGCCGACCGCCGAACAGGGACAGAACCTGCCGCCCTCGGCCGGGCTGCAATTCTTCGGGCTCGTCGATATTTCAGGCGCCAGCGAGCAGATGACGGTGCGGCTGATGGATCGCGACGACAACGAACTCTACAAGGTGACGCTCGACCCGGTGCGGTCGGCGTAAGCGCGCTTCTCAACCCTCCCCCTTGTGGGGAAGGTCGGCGGCGGCTTCGCAAAGCGAAGCTGGCGAGGGTGAAGCGCTTGACTAGTCCGGGTAGCAGACCATGGGGATATTCGGCCAGACGGCGCTGTCGCAGTTGGCGGCGTCCTGGCGCTGCTTGAAGGCGGCGCTGACCGGGCCGGTCACCATCGGGTCGACGCCGTCTGGTGCGTCGGCGAAAATCTGCTCGGCCGACTGTGCCTCTGACGGCAAGGCAGGCCGTGATTCCTTCATCGTCCCGGCCGACTGCGCGGCGTTGGCCGCCAGCAGGACCGCGAAGGCAACGGACGCGATGAGCGGCCAGAATCGGTTGAGTTTATCGGTCATGACGTTTGAACTGCCCGGGCCCCAAAGGGTTCCCGCCTTGGTTAACAAAATCATCTCACACGCAGATGCTTAAGATTTGATGAGTATTTGGTGACGCTCCTCCTCTTTCGCAACTGCGAAAAACCCTGTATGAGCCGCGCAACCGAAAGAGGCAGCGCCTTTTGGCCTGCTGCCTGCAACGCTTCCGAGACCAGAACATGAAAATCCGTAATATCGCGATCATCGCGCACGTCGACCATGGAAAGACCACCCTGGTCGACCAGCTTTTGAAGCAGTCCGGCTCCTTCCGAGACAATCAGCGCGTCGCCGAGCGCGCCATGGATTCCAACGACCTCGAAAAGGAACGCGGCATCACCATCCTGGCCAAAGCGACTTCGGTCGACTGGAAGGATACCCGCATCAACATCGTCGACACCCCCGGCCACGCCGATTTTGGCGGCGAGGTCGAGCGCATCCTGTCGATGGTGGATTCAGCCATCGTGCTGGTCGATGCCGCCGAAGGGCCGATGCCGCAAACCAAGTTCGTCGTCGGCAAGGCGCTCAAGGTCGGCCTGAAGCCGATCGTCGTCATCAACAAGATCGACCGTCCGGACGCCCGTCACGTCGAGGTGGTCAACGAGGTGTTCGACCTTTTCGCGGCGCTCGACGCCACCGACGAGCAGCTCGACTTCCCGATTCTGTACGGTTCAGGCCGCGATGGCTGGGTTTCGGAAAATCCGGAAGGACCCAAGGACCAGCAGCTGGGGCCGCTGTTCGACCTCGTCATCAAGCATGTGCCGGAGCCGACCGTTCATCCCGGCCCGTTCCGCATGATCGGCACCATCCTGGAAGCCAATCCGTTCCTCGGCCGCATCATCACCGGCCGTATCGAGAGCGGCACGCTGAAGGCCAACCAGCCGGTCAAGGTGCTGCACCATGACGGCACCCAGATCGAAACCGGCCGTATTTCGAAGATCCTGGCCTTCCGCGGCCTCGAGCGCCAGCCGATCGAAGAAGCGCAGGCGGGCGACATCGTCGCCATTGCCGGCCTGTCGAAGGGCACCGTCGCCGACACGTTCTGCGACCCGAGCGTGAGCGAACCGCTGCATGCGCAGCCGATCGATCCGCCCACCGTGACGATGTCGTTCCTGGTCAACGACAGTCCGTTGGCCGGCACCGAAGGCGACAAGGTGACCAGCCGCGTCATCCGCGACCGCCTGCTGCGCGAAGCCGAAGGCAATGTCGCGCTGAAGATCGAGGAATCGCCCGACAAGGATTCGTTCTTCGTCTCCGGCCGCGGCGAATTGCAGCTGGCCGTGCTGATCGAGACGATGCGCCGCGAAGGCTTTGAAATCGCCGTGTCGCGTCCGCGCGTCGTCATGCAGAAGGGCGAGAACGGCGAATTGCTGGAGCCGGTCGAAGAAGTCGTCATCGACGTCGATGAGGAGCATGCCGGCGTCGTCGTGCAGAAGATGTCCGAGCGCAAGGCCGAGATGGTCGAACTGCGCCCGTCCGGCGGCAACCGCCAACGCATCGTCTTCCACGCGCCGACCCGTGGCCTGATCGGCTACCAGTCGGAGCTTTTGACCGACACGCGCGGCACCGCCGTGATGAACCGGCTCTTCCACGCCTATGAGCCCTACAAGGGCGAGCTGCCGGGCCGCACCAATGGCGTGCTGATTTCCAACGAACAGGGCGAATCGGTCGCCTACGCCATGTGGAACCTGGAAGATCGCGGCCCGATGGTCATCGATCCGGGCGTCAAGGTATATCAGGGCATGATCATCGGCATCCATAGCCGCGACAATGATCTTGAAGTGAACGTGCTCAAGGGCAAGAAGCTGACCAACATCCGTGCCGCCGGCAAGGACGAGGCGGTCAAGCTGACGCCGCCGATCCGCATGACGCTGGAACGCGCGCTGGCCTGGATCCAGGACGATGAACTGGTCGAAGTGACGCCGAAGACCATTCGGCTGCGCAAGCTCTATCTCGATCCGAACGAGCGCAAGCGGTTCGAGAAGTCGTCCAAGGTGGTCGGCGCGGCGTAAGCTCTCAATTTTCCGACAATCGAGAGGGGCGGAGCAACCAGTGTTCCGCCCCTTTTTCGTTCATCCACCGGCAGCCGAGATGACGGCCTGCCGATCGGCCTCGCCGGCCAGATCGATGCGGATCGCGATTCCCGCGCGGGTAGGCTTGCGCAGGGCCTTTGCGCCATCCGGGTCAACGATGAGCAGCCGCCTCTCCTCCAGCGCCTGAAGCCGTGATCGCGAGATGCCGAGTTCGCCAGCGAGCAGCCGGTCGAGTCGCAGCGATGTCGGCATTTCCGGTCCAAGCTGGATCTCCAACACGGTCGCGGCTTCCCCGGTGTCGCCGAGCCTGCGCTTGTGAATGCTGACATCGGAGAACTCCTCGACGCGCCCGATCCGGTTGCGCAACGCGATTACATCGAAGGCATGACGGTGAGCGAGTGCAGGATCGTTGCGTTCGAGCGCCGCCAGCAGCGTCGGGTCGATGTCGCGGCGGTTGCAGCGCTCGAAAATGCCGAAATTCCAGGAGTTGTCGCAGTCGATGCAGCGATAGATCAGCCACACGTCGATGCGTTTGCCGTTGGCGTTGACGCGGAATTTCCCGCTGCTGCAATGGGCCTTCACAGTGCCGCAACGACTGCAGCTGATGAGCGGCCGAGGTGCGGTCTTGGGCGCGATTGCCCAGTGGATACGCTGGAGTCCAGACATGCCGATAAGCCCTTCCCGTCGGGAAGTTCATCAGGCCGGCGATGTCGAGATGCCCATGCGGGCGCGGCGTGGCGGTCGCTTGCTATGATCGGAAATCGGATGTCACGGGCGGCAGCGCGCAACAACGGTTCAGCAGTGCCAAACCGGTCTCGAACCGCCGCCCAGAAGAACACATGAAAATGAAAACAGACCACCGCGAATGCGATGTCATGCTGTGTGTCGGGGGAGTTGACGAGACCGGCGGTTACGTAGGCAAAGTGACGCTCAAAATTGTTTCGCGGCGGCCTTTCTAGCCGCGACATGCCGGACGGGCAAGGGTCTTTTGTCGGTGCTACCGCAGCCGAGCCACTTGCGCTAATATCCGAAATCGAAGGTTTTCAACCAGAGACCCGGTTATGCACCCCACCTCGCTCCTGATTTTCGCCGCCGCTCTGTTCGTTGCCGCGGGTTCGCCCGGTCCATCGATCGCGGCGCTTGTCGCGCGTGTCATCTCGAAAGGGTTTCGCGACGTGTTCCCGTTCCTGCTCGCCATGTGGATCGGCGAGGGCATCTGGCTGTCGCTGGCGGTGTTCGGCCTGGCTGTCGTGGCGCAGACCTTCCATTTCGCCTTCGTCGTGGTGAAATGGGTCGGCGTCGCCTATCTCGCTTACCTCGCCTGGAAAATGTGGACCGCGCCTGTCGATGCAAAAGAGGGCGAGATGCCGCGCGAGGATTCTCCGGCAAAGCTGTTCTTCGCCGGCATGGCGGTGACGCTTGGCAATCCCAAGATCATGATGTTCTACCTGGCGCTGCTGCCGACCATCATCGACCTCGCTTCGGTCAGCATCGTCGGCTGGGTCGAGCTGACGGCGACCATGGCCGTGGTGCTGGTCGCCATCGATCTCGGCTGGGTGCTCGCCGCATCACAGGCGCGCAAGCTTTTGAAGAGCAAACGCGCCATGAAGATCGCCAACCGCGTCAGCGCGACGACGATGGCCGGCGCCGCGGCGGCGATCGCTGCTCGGTGACGTTCCCTCGCCCCGTTTACGGGGAGAGGGTGGCCCGAAGGGTCGGGTGGGGCAGCGCAAAGTTGGCCCTCCATTCACGGATGTTGGTGCCGCCCATCGTCTGCCTGCCGGCATCTTCTCCCCGTAAAACGGGGAGAAGAAAGCAAATTCACCGTGCCATGGCGTGGTATTCGTCGTTCGGGCGCATGTCGATTGCCGCGGCCACCCGGTTCGACATGTTGAAGAAGGCAGCGGTCGAGGCGATGTCCCAGATGTCGCGATCGGTGAAGCCGGCCTGACGCAGCGCGGCCCGGTCTGCCTCGACGATCTTGGCCGGCTCTTGCGTCAGCTTGACGGTGAATTCGAGCATTGCCACCTGCCTGGGCGAAAGATCGGCGGCGCGGAAATTCATCACCATCATTTCGCCGAGCGGCGGGTCGCCGGAGAGCTGGCGCACCGCCGCGCCATGCGCGGTCAGGCAATAGTAGCAATGATTGATCGAGGAGACGGCGACCGCGATCATCTCGCGTTCCAGCTTGGTCAGCCCGGACTCACCCAGCATCAAATCGTTGTACATGTCGGTGAAGGCGCGCAGCTTTCTGTCGTCGAAGGCATAGGCCCTGAGCACGTTGGGGACGAGGCCGAGCTTCTCCTCGCATTTGGCGAAATAGGTTTTTGTCGCCTCGCTCAGCTCTCCCTGGCCAAGATCAAGCGCGCTGATTTTGCCGGTCATGGGTCATTTCTCCTCGTTGCGCGGCATCTTGTCGCCAAATTCCGATAATTCTTGGCAAGCCGTCAAACCTTTGTCGCCAAACAGCGGTCATCTGCTACCATAATCGTAAAAGCATTCGACGGGAGGGACGTGCGTCATGGCCAGCGTGAAATCCGCGAGCAAGCCGAAGAAAAAAGCCACGGCAGCGATTAAAGCGGAGGAAAGGCCGGCCAGGCTTGCAGACTATCTGCTCGCCCGCGCGCCAGCTGAAGACATTGCTCCCTACGATGTGGCCGACCTGGAGCGGGCTGCCGATCTCGCCGGCCAGGCAGTCGCCACTCACAGGAAAGGCGAGTGCGTCGTCGCCGTCGATGCCGATTCGGGCGTTGTGCGAGACGGCCGCCCGATGACGGTTGTCACAGTCGTCAACGACAACATGCCGTTCCTGTTCGATTCCATCCTCGGCGAGATCACCGAGACATCGGGCGAACCGACCCTGGTCACCCATCCGGTTATCGTGGTGCGCCACGGCAAGGGCGGCGTGGAAGAAATCCTCGGCGACGGCAATTTCGCCAAGGACGATGGCAGCCACGACCGGCTGAGCGTCATCCATGTCCACATCCCGCGGCTGACATCCGAGCAGGCGAGCGGATTGAGCGAGCGGCTGCGCAAGATCCTCGGCCAGGTTCATGCCGCCGTTCACGACTGGAGGCCAATGCTGGCCCGCCTCGATCAGGCGATCTCGGAATTCCGCTATACGGCCGTGCCGCTCGACAAGAAGAGCGTTGCCGAGGCCCTCGCCTTCCTGGAGTGGCTGCGCGACGACAATTTCACCTTCCTTGGCATGCGCGAGTTCAAATACACCGGCGGCGAAGAAAGCGGTACGCTGGAGCGCGCTGAAAAGCCCGGCCTCGGCATCCTGTCCGACCCCGACGTGCTGGTGCTCAGGCGCGGCACCGAAGCGGTGACGACGACGCCGGAGATCCGCGCCTTCCTGCATGGGCCGGAGCCGCTGATCGTCACCAAGGCCAATGCCAAGTCTTCCGTGCACCGCCGCATCTATCTCGACTATATCGGCGTCAAGACCTACACCGCCAAGGGCACGCTCGCGGGCGAATTGCGCATCGTCGGTCTGTTCACCTCGACCGCCTACACGCGCTCGGTGATGAAGATCCCGTATCTCAGGTCCAAGGCCGAAACCATCATCGCCAAGTCCGGCTTCGACCGGCACGATCACTCCGGCAAGGCGCTGATCAACGTGCTGGAAAGCTATCCGCGCGACGAATTGTTCCAGGTGCCGGTGCCGATCCTGAGGAAGCACGCCGCTGCCATTCTGGGCCTGGTCGAGCGGCCACGCGTGCGGGCGCTGGTGCGCGCCGACCAGTTCGACCGTTTCGTCTCGATCCTCGTCTTCGTGCCGCGCGACCGTTACGACAGCGTCGTGCGCGAGAAGATCGGCTCGTATCTGAAGACCGTATTCGAAGGCCGGCTGTCGGCCTACTACCCGGCCTTTCCCGAGGGCGGGCTGGCGCGCGTGCACTTCATCATCGGCCGCTCCGGCGGCAAGACGCCGAAGGTCGAGCAAGCGACGATAGAGGCGGCGATCCGCGACATCGTGCGTACCTGGGAGGACGCCCTTTCCGATGCGGCCGAGGCCAGTGGCGGCGACCAGGCTTTGAAGGCGATTGCCGCGCGGCTGCCGGAAAGCTACCGCGATTCGTTCAGCGCGGCGGTGGCGCTGGCCGATGCCAGGCGCATTGCCAAGATCAGCGCCGGCAATCCGATCGCCATCGATTATTATCGTCATGCCGAGCAGAAACCGCATCAGGCGGCGCTGAAAATCTATCACCATGGCAGCCCGGTGGCGCTGTCGCGGCGGGTGCCGGTGCTGGAAAACATCGGCTTCCGCGTCATCAGCGAGCGCACCTTCGAGGTCGGCGACGAACAATCCGGCCTGGTCTTCATCCATGACATGGAGTTGGAGAACAGCTACGGCAAGCCGATCGACCTGACTGATGGCGGCGCGCTGTTCGAGGACGCTTTCCTCTCTGTCTGGCGAGGCGATGTCGACAATGACGGCTATAACGGCCTTGCCCAGACCGCCGGCTTGTGGTCAGGCGAGATCACCATCCTGCGCGCCTATGGCCGCTATCTGCAGCAGGTCGGCATCCCGCAAAGCCAGGATTTCATCGCCGCCGCGCTCAATCGCTATCCCGACATAGCGCGGGGCCTGCATGCGCTGTTCATCGCCCGGCTTGGCCCGACAGCCGAGACCGAAGGCGTGGTGGCCGCAAAGCACCTCAAGGCCAAGATCAAGGACGCGCTGGAGGATGTGCCGAACATCGATGACGACACCATCATCCGGCGCTATCTCAATCTGATCGAAGCCTCGCTGCGCACCAATCATTTCGTTGCCGATACGAAAGAGAAAGGCCAGTCGCTGGCGATCAAACTCGATTCGCACGCGGTCGAGGGTTTGCCGGCGCCGCGGCCGTGGCGAGAGATCTTCGTCTACGGTTCCGAGGTCGAAGGCCTGCATCTGCGCTTCGGTCCGGTGGCGCGCGGCGGCCTGCGCTGGTCCGACCGCGCCCAGGACTACCGCACCGAGGTGCTCGGCCTGGTCAAGGCACAGCAGGTCAAGAATGCCGTCATCGTGCCGGTGGGGGCCAAGGGCGGCTTCTATCCGAAGAAGCTGCCGATGAGCGCCGGTCGCGACGCGATCTTCGAGGCCGGCACCTCAGCCTACAAGAATTTCGTCTCCAGCCTGCTGTCGATCACCGACAATATCGGTCTCGACGGTGTCATCCCGCCGGCCGGCGTCATCAGACGCGACCCGGACGATCCGTATTTCGTCGTTGCCGCCGACAAGGGCACGGCGACCTTCTCCGACACCGCCAACGCGATCTCGGAGAAGCACGGCTTCTGGCTCGACGACGCCTTCGCCAGCGGCGGCTCGGCCGGCTATGACCACAAAAAGATGGGCATCACCGCCAAGGGCGCCTGGGAAGCGGTCAAGCGGCATTTCCGCGAGATCAACCGCGATATCCAGACCTCGTCCTTCACGGTCGTCGGGGTTGGCGACATGTCGGGCGACGTGTTCGGCAACGGCATGCTTTTGTCGCCGAAAACCCGGCTGATCGCCGCCTTCGACCATCGCGACATCTTCATCGACCCCGATCCCGACATGGCAGCCTCGATGGCCGAGCGCGAGCGCATGTTCGCGCTGCCGCGTTCGAGCTGGCAGGACTATGACAAGACGAAACTGTCGGAAGGCGGCATCATCGTCTCGCGCAACCAGAAATCGATCACCTTGCCGGCAGCAGCCGCGGCGGCGATCGGCCTGGCAAAGACCACCGCCACGCCGGTCGAGATCATGACCGCTATCCTCAAGGCTCCGGTCGATCTCCTGTGGTTCGGCGGCATCGGCACCTATTTGCGATCATCGACAGAGACCAATGCCGAGGTCGGCGACCGCGCCAACGATGCCATTCGCATCACCGCGCTCGATGTCCGGGCGAAAGTGATCGGCGAGGGCGCCAATCTCGGCGTCACGCAGCGGGCGCGCATCGAGTTCGGCCTGAATGGCGGCCGCTGCAATTCCGACGCCATCGACAATTCGGGCGGCGTCAACTGTTCCGACGTCGAGGTCAACATCAAGATCGCGCTGGCGTCCGCCATGCGCAAGGGGTCGTTGACCCGCCCGGCACGCAACAAGCTGCTCGCCGAGATGACCGACGAGGTCGGCTCGCTGGTGCTGTCCAACAACTACCAGCAGACGCTGGCGCTTTCGATCGCCCGCAAGCGCGGCCTAGCCGACATCGCGCATCAGAGCCGTTTCATGACGGCGCTGGAGGCGCGCGGCCTGCTCGACCGCACTGTGGAGACGCTGCCGTCGCCGGCAGCGCTTGCCGAGCGCGAAGCGCGCGGCGAACCGCTGACGAGAGCCGAACTCGGCGTGCTGCTCGCCTATGCCAAGATCGTGCTGTTTTCCGACATCGTCGCCAGCGACGTGCCGGATGACGCGCATTTCGATCGCGACCTGATGGGCTATTTTCCCGACCGGATGGCGAAGAAATACGCCACAGAGATCCATGGCCACAGGCTGCGCCGCGAGATCATCACGCGGGTCGTCGCCAACGATCTGGTCAATCGCGGCGGCCCATCCTTCGTCAACCGGCTGCAGGAAGCCACGGGGCGCACCGCCGCCGACGTGGTGCGGACCTTCGCCTTGGTGCGCGACGGTTTTGCGCTGTCGGCGCTCTATCGCGAGATCGACGCGCTCGACAACCAGATCGACGGCCAGGTGCAACTCGATCTCTATCAGATGGTCAGCCGGCTGATCTACGTGACCAGCGGCTGGTATCTCAAGAACGATGCCGGCACGGCACCCCTCGGCCAGCGCATCGCGGAGTTGCAGGAAGCACGCAAGGCGCTGGAACCCAAGCTCGTTTCGCTGCTGCCGGCTTTCTCGCGCGAGCGTATCGAGGAGAAGCGGCACGGGCTGTTCAAGAGCGGCGCGCCGGAAGGGCTGGCCGGGCAACTGGCGCTCAGCGAGGTGGCGGAACTCATCCCCGACATCGCGCTGACGGCGCGCACCGCCGGCGCCGATATCGTCGCCGCGGCCAAGGCGTTCTTCGCCGTCAGCGATGCCTTCCGCATCCCGCGTGTCGAGGACGCCGCACGCTCGATCACGCCTTCGGACTACTATGATCAGCTTGCACTGTCGCGCGCCACCGACACGATCGGCGGCGCACGGCGCGGCATCGCGGTCGCAGCACTGACAGGCCACGCCGGGACGGCGGACCCGGTGGCGGCCTGGCTGGACGCCGGTGGCGAGCGGGTGGCGCGCATCCGCGAGCGGCTGCAGGCGCTGACCGAGGGCGGCGACATCACCGTGTCGCGGCTGTCGGTGGCGTCGGGGCTGATGAGCGATCTGACGGGGATGTGAACCGCCGATGATCACCACACGCATCACCGGATGCGTGTGGCTCTTTTCGAATGCCATCCGCTTCGAAACCAGCGTTCTACAAGCTCACCAGGAATGTTTGAGCGTGCCGACGATCTTCAGCCGGTCGCCGTAAAATTCGGTTCCGTAATAGCTGGTTGTCAAATACTTCCGGTCGAACAGGTTCGTTGCGTTCAGGGCCAACGTCACGTCCTTGGTCATCTTGTAGCTGATCGCCGCATCCACCAGCGCGTAGCCGCCAATCGAAGTCGTGTTCGCGTCATCCCCGTAGGTTTGTCCGATATAGCGCACGCCTCCGCCGATGGTCAGATCGCCACGCCGTCCCTCCTCGGGTAGCGTATAATCAACCCAGGCCGAAGCCAGGTGGCGAGGGACACGCTGCGGCCGATTGCCGGCATTTCCTCCAATACCGTCTTCCAGGATCTCGGCATCCCAGTAGGAATAGGCAAGTGTCAGGTTCAGGTTTTCCGCAATGGCGGCCTTGCCCTCGAGTTCGATGCCGCGGACGCCAACCTTGCCGATCTGCTGCTGGACAACAGGCGTGACATAGGTCGGAACATTGGTTTGGGTAAGATCGAAGACCGCGGCCGTGAACAGGCCGTCGAAGCCGTCGGGCTTGTACTTGATGCCTGCCTCATACTGCCTGCCCTCTTGAGGCTTCAGCGAACCCGAGACCGCATATCCGTTGGCGCTTGGCGCCACGAGCGGCTGGAAGCTTTCCGAATAGTTGGCGTAGACCGCGAGGTTCGGAGTGAATTTGTAGGTCAGGCCGGCACGCTTGGTGAAGGCGGATGCCGTGTCGTCATCCTGCGTTCCCGAGTCGAGATAGTCCGCCGTCGTATGCACGCGGTCCCAGCGCCCGCCCAGGGTGATGATCCAGCGGTCGTCAAACGTCAATTGCTCCTGGGCATAGACACCGACTGCCTGTTGCTTGACCCGCCAGTTCACGTAGGGGCCGAAATTGATGCAGGACAGACCGCAATAGGTCGGATTGTCGATGTCGATGGGACCGGCGGTGCCGAAGAGAATGTTTTCACGGGTGTTGTCGTTGGCGTAGTCGACGCCGACAAGCGTCTTGCTGTCGATCCCGCCCCAGCCCGTATCGTATTGCAACTGATTGTCGAAGGCATAGCGGTTGGACAGGCCATCGACGGAAAATGCCGTGCGGTCCGCCGTGGGGTCAAGCGACGCGCCGTAGACCTCGGCGTAGTCGAGGCTCAAATGCGTGTAGCGGGCATTGGAGCGCAAGGTGAGGTTCTCGTTGAACTCGTGCTCGAACTGGTAGCCGATATCGACCTGCTCCGTGTTGAAGCGGTTGAAATCCGGCTCGCCCAGGAATGTGCCGATGTCGATATTGCCGCCAGCCGGGGTGCCGCGTGCGCCTGTGCCATCTCGCTTGTAATAGTCAGTCAGGATGGTGAGCGACGTTCCTTCCTCGGGCTTGATGGTCAACGCGGGCGCGATGTAAAGCCGATCGTCGTTGGAATAATCCCATCCTTGATCGCCATCCTTGGCCAGCCCTGTGAGCCGATAGGTCCACACGCCATCGGGGTCGATCGGCCCGCCAAAATCAACGCCAACCTCCTTGGTACCGTCGCCATAGGACGTGTAAATCTCCCCCTGCTTCTGGTCCAGCGGCCGCTTGGTGATGGCATTGACCAGTCCGCCAGGACCGTTGAGACCAAAAAGCGTCGATGTCGATCCCTTCAGGACCTCCACGCGCTGAAGTCCGTAAGGTTCGAGACGGCTGGCCGTGAACCAGGCGGGGATGCGCGCCGTGAGACCATCGCGATAGGTACCGAGCGATGTCTGGTCAAAACCGCGGATGCGAATATAGTCGTATCGGTCATCGTTGCCGAACTCGTCGGTGAGGACGCTGGATGTATAGGCCACGGCCTGCTGCAGGCTTTCGACATGGCGCGCCTCCAGTTCCTTCTGGGTTACCACTGAAACCGAGGCGGGAACGTCGACGATCGGCGTGTCGGTCTTGGTGGCGGTCGCCGCATCCTTGGCGACGATCGTTTGATCGGGCCCGACAACGCGGTCCCACTTGCCGGTGACGACGATGGTTTCCAGTTGAGTTGCATCGTCCGGCGAAACCTCCTGGGCCCGGCCGGCCCCCACCGCTCCAAAAGATGCCGCTATCAAGGCACTGCTCGCAAACAATCGCCTTGCCTGAGTGCGCAACAATGCCTGTCGATCAATCGTCATCTCTTATTCCCTGTCAGACCATATCGAGCCGTTCGGCCGGCGACTTTCCGGCCCTGCGCGAGCGCAATTAGTCAAACTGGACAAAAAGAGTCAACTTAATATCAGGAAATCCACGCCGGGGGCAATCGCCGCGAAGCAGGGGGTGGAGGGCGGCGCCAGACCTTCGGTCCGACTTCCCTCGCGAGAAAAAATAAGGGCTTGGTCCGCGTCGCGGACGAAAGCCAATTGCTTGGCTTTCGAACAGTGAACGCGCGGCAGGGGTAGGAGACGGCACCAAGCTTCGTTCATTGCATGAGCGCATGAAACATGCAGACATGGCGCCCGATACGGAACGGTGC
The DNA here is from genome assembly GCF_003997735.1 of Mesorhizobium sp. M7A.F.Ca.MR.148.00.0.0. Taxonomy (NCBI): domain Bacteria; kingdom Pseudomonadati; phylum Pseudomonadota; class Alphaproteobacteria; order Hyphomicrobiales; family Phyllobacteriaceae; genus Mesorhizobium; species Mesorhizobium sp. M7A.F.Ca.MR.148.00.0.0. The sequence goes on from NZ_RZTB01000056.1 coordinate 20,347, forward strand.
CCGGGGGATCATGATGACGGTAGAGACAGTGCAGCGTGCGTCCGGGCGCGGCATCTGGGGATGGATGCTGTTCGACTGGGCGGCGCAGCCGTTCTTCACCGTCGTCACCACCTTTATCTTCGGGCCTTACTTCGTGTCGCGGATGGCGAGCGACCCGGAAACCGGCCAGGCGGCCTGGGGCTACGGCATTGCTGCGGCCGGCCTTGTCATTGCAGTGCTGTCGCCGATCCTCGGCTCGATCGCCGACCAGACCGGACCGCGCAAGCCGTGGATCGCATTCTTTGCCGCGGTCAAGGTCACCTGCCTTTGCATGCTTTGGTTCGCGGCCCCCGGTTCGAACCTTTTCCTGGTCGTGCTGTTCTTTTCGCTGGCGTCGGTGGCGGCGGAGTTTTCGACCGTGTTCAACGATTCGATGATGCCGCGCCTGGTGCCGAAGAGCGAGATCGGCCGGATTTCCAACATGGCCTGGGGGCTTGGCTATCTCGGCGGCATGATCGTGCTGGTCTTCGTCGTCGCCTGCCTGGCCGGTTCGCCGGAGACCGGCAAGACGATCATCGGCATCGACCCGCTCTTCGGACTCGACCCGAAGCTCGGCGAGGATGCGCGCGCAACCGGGCCTTTGTCAGCCGGCTGGTACTTCCTGTTCATCCTGCCGATGTTCTTTTTCACGCCCGACGCCATCAAGGGCCTGCCGATCGGTCCGGCTGTGCGAGAGGGGCTGGCGGAGCTGAAAGTGACATTGGGCGAGGTGCGTAAGCGCAGCGGTATCTTCCGCTTCCTGGTCGCCCGCATGATCTATCAGGACGGCGTCAACGCGCTGCTGGCGTTGGGTGGCACTTTCGCCGCTGCGATGTTCCACTGGTCGATCACCGAGATCGGTATTTTCGGCATCATTCTCAACGTCGTCGCCATCTTCGGCTGCCTAGTCGCAGCCCGTCTCGACACGGCGCTTGGCTCAAAAACCATCGTCATGATCTCGCTGGTCCTGCTCAGCATCGCCACGATCGGCATCGTCTCGACCGGACCGGGCTACACGTTGTTCGGCCTCTGGATGATGCCTGGGCCGGACAGCGGCGGCCTGTTCGGCACGGCAGCGGAAAAAGCCTACATCTTCTTTGGCCTGTTGATCGGGGTGGCTTTCGGGCCGGTGCAGGCGTCATCGCGATCCTATATGGCGCGCAGCGTCACGGCGGCAGAATCCGGCCGCTATTTCGGCATTTATGCGTTGGCCGGGCGGGCGACCAGTTTCCTGGCGCCGTTCATGGTCGCGTCGGTCACCCTGGCCAGCGGCTCGGCGCGGCTCGGTATGGCGGTGATCGTGCTGTTCCTGGGCATCGGCATGGCGATCCTGGTCAAGACGCCCTATCCGGCGGACCGGCCGGTGGGTTAGGAGCGCCTCTTTCCTTCCCCCCTTGTGGGAGAAGGTGGCCTCGCGAAGCGAGGTCGGATGAGGGGTGTTCCAGGGAACACCAACGTCTCACTTCGCTGGAACACCCCTCAACCGTCTCGGCGCTACGCGCCGATCCACCTTCTCCCGCAAGGGAGAAGGAAGAAGTGCGTCAATGGCGGAAATGCCTGATCCCCGTAAACACCATGGCGATGCCGTGCTCGTCGGCAGCGGCGATCACGTCCTTGTCGTTCATCGAACCGCCCGGCTGGATGACGGCGGTGGCGCCGGCGGCGATTGCCGACAGCAAGCCATCGGCGAAGGGGAAGAAGGCGTCGGAGGCGACGACCGAGCCCTTGGTCAGCGGTTCGGCAAGGCCCGCGGCCTCGGCGGCGTCGAGTGCCTTGCGGGCGGCGATGCGTGAGGAATCGACCCGGCTCATCTGGCCGGCGCCGATGCCGACGGTGGCGCCGTCCCTGACGTAGACGATGGCGTTGGATTTGACGTGCTTGGCGATGCGGAAGGCGAATTTCAGGTCGGCCATTTCGGCTGGCGTCGGCGCCCGCGTGGTCACCACTTTCAGTTCGAGGTCGTCGACGACGGCGTTGTCCCGGCCCTGGACGAGCAGGCCGCCGGCGACGGATTTGACCGTCGTGCCCGGCATGCGCGGGTCCGGCAGCCCACCGGTGACCAGCAGGCGCAAGTTCTTCTTCGCCGCCACGATCGCCGCTGCCTCATCGGTGGCGCCGGGCGCGATGATCACCTCGGTGAAGGTTTTTACGATCTCTTCCGCCGCCTCGGCGTCGAGAGTGCGGTTGACGGCGATGATGCCGCCGAAGGCCGAGACCGGGTCGCAAGCCAGCGCCTTGGCGTAGGCGGCTTTCAGCGAGGCGCCTTCGGCAACGCCGCACGGATTGGCGTGCTTGATGATGGCGACGGCGGCGGAAAGGTCGGGGTCGAACTCGCCGACCAGTTCGAAGGCGGCGTCGGTGTCGTTGATGTTGTTGTAGGATAGCTGCTTGCCCTGCAGCTGGCGCGCCGTGGCGACGCCTGGGCGCTTGTCGCCGTTGACGTAGAAGCCAGCGCTCTGATGCGGGTTCTCGCCATAGCGCATCACCTCGACCAACCTGCCGCCAAAGGCGCGCCATGTCGGATGTTCGATCTCGAGCGCCTCGGCGAACCAGCCGGAGATCGCCGCGTCATAGCTGGCGGTGCGGGCAAAGGCCTTGGCGGCCAGCTTCTTGCGGAAATCCAGCGACAGCGAGCCGATGTTCATCTCCAGCGCGTTCAGCACCGAGGCATAGTCGCCGGGATCGGTGACGATGGCGACATAGGCGTGGTTCTTGGCCGAGGCGCGGATCATCGCCGGGCCGCCAATGTCGATGTTTTCGACGATCGACGCGTAGTCGGCGCCGGAGCGGCGGACCTCCTCGAACGGATAGAGATTGGAGACGACGAGATCGATCGGCTCGATGCCGTATTTGCGCATTGCCGCGGAATGCTCCGGATCGTCGCGCACGCCAAGCAGCGCGCCATGCACCCCAGGATGCAAGGTCTTGACGCGGCCGTCCATGATCTCGGGGAAACCGGTGAGCTCGGAGACGTCGCGCACCGGAAGGCCCGCGTCAGCGATCGCCTTTGCCGTGCCGCCGGTCGAGACCAGCTCTACGCCTGCGGCTGCCAGCGCTTTGGCGAAATCGATGAGGCCGGTCTTGTCGAAAACGGAGAGCAGGGCGCGACGCACGGGAACAAGGTCTGGTGCGGGAATGTTCTTGGCGGCGACGGCCATGGGCTGGCAGCCTTTCACGACTGGTGTGATGGATGCCCGCGCCCGTAGCACATGCCGTCCGGAAATCAAACCGGCGGTCAGGTGGGGCAAGGCAACGAGTCCGTATTAAAACGAAAAACCCGCCTGTGTGGCGGGTCACTGGCGCAAATCAGCACCATGGGCGAATTTGTACCATAGCTGAGGTCACCGAGTCAAGAAAAAATTCCTATCGCTGCCGACGCAAGCTGCCGATGCCGCCGAACTGGTTGTCGTCAGGCCTTTTGTTAACCTGCGTTAGCCCTGCCAGGAGGATCAGTTGTTTTCCGGATGACCGGCGATGCTGGTGCGCGTCAGCTGCCAGTGGACTTCGGCGATTTCCGAGGCTTTGAAGGCAAGCACGATCTGGCGGCTGCGGCGCGGGCCGCCAAGACCGGCGAAATAGATCGATTCCTCGACTTCCGGCACCACTTCGGCTGCTGTGAACACCCAGGTGTCGGCCTGATCGGCGGCCAGCACCAGGCGATCATGCTCGTCCTGCAAAAGGTTGATGTCGGGGTGGACATGGAAGCGGACGGTGACGAAGTCGCGGCCATTGTTGCGGATCGCTGCATTGCCGGGCCGCTGGAAGCGGTCGCGACCAGCCAGCACATTGCCGTTCGCCGACAGTTTCAGCTCGCGCTCATGCAGGAAGCCGAAGCGCGGGACATAGCCGTCATGGCGGGCGATGAAGCCCTGAATGCCCTTCTGGTCGGTGCGCTTGCACTGCACGTGCTGCGGGCCGCCGATCAGCGGCGAACCGAGCAGGTCGTTGACACGCAGCGAATGGCTGAAGCGCGCCGACGAGGTGTCGTTGATGGTGGCGGTCGAGTGCGCGGCGGTGGCGCGCGCCAGCGGCCGGAATTCAGCCGCGCCATAGGTGTCGATGCCGGCATTGACGATGTAGTGCTGGCGGCCGGACGACAGTTCGAAGGCAAGGCAGCTGGCGTGTGCGGCGTTGGACACATCGACCGGCGGCGGCGGGCCGGTGTCGGCGATGACCGTGGTGCCGCCCATCGACAGGCGCTCATAGCCGGAATGCGGCGCATGCAGCAGCGGCGCGCCGGCGGTGTCGTCGTGGCGCAGAATGGTGGCGATGCGGTCGTGGATGGTGGCGCCCATGCCGTTGAAGCGGGCGAGGCTGCCATCCTGATGGCGAAAGAAGCGCAGCGCCGGCAGCATGCGGTCGATGGCGCCGATCAGCGCCTGCGGCGGCGTTTCCGCCTGGTTGGCATAGGTCTGGCGCAGCGGCAGAAGGTCGGCGAGGATTTCCAGGACAACCATTGGATTGCGCGAAATATGCCCGCCATCGGCGAGGATCTGGCGGTCGAGTTCCTCGGCAAGATTGCGGGTCGCGCCACGCAGGGCCGATGCCGGCGCCGGCAGGGACAAGGCAGCGAAGGCGAGCGCGATGCGGGCCCGCAGCCTGTCCTTGCCGTCGGGCATTTCGCGCGCCATCGACCTGAGGTAGCGGATCTGGATGGCTACCGATTTCAGGAAGGCGCGGTAGAAAGGGAACTCGGCGCCCTGCAATACGACCGAGGAGTGCTGCAACCAGGCGATGATGCGCTTGGCCGTCGTGCCGGGCTCCCAGGCGATGCCGGAAATATGGCTGCCATGCATGGTGATCCAATCGGAGACCAGGGCGCGGGCATTGGCGGCGGCAAGCTCGGTGCCGGCGGCGCGCATATGGCGCAGCCAGCGAAAGCCGTGCAGCGTCTTCTGCCAGCCGTGATTGGGCACGCTGATCTGGAAAGGCGACTTGCCGCCGGTCTCGACGAGATGCCCCGACAGGGGATAGCGGCCGTAATAGATCTCGAGTGCGATCTGCGGGTCGGCGAGGCGCAGGTCCGGCGGTGCGATCAGCACACGTTCCGGCGTGCGGCCGGAATAGCGCCAGCGATAGACAGGCCCGGCGCGCAGGCGCCGGCGCGTTTTGCGCCAGAACTCCTTCGCGACAAGCGTCCACAGACGCGTCGTGCTGCTGGCAGCAAGTGCCAAAACCCCTCCTGATCGTCCTTTACCCCGGCGTCGAGTCTACATGATTGCACGATTCGTGCGAAGGCGAATTCCACGACCCCACGCCGGTTCACCTGGTTTTGCCCCCGGTCCTACCCAAAAAAGTCAGTAAATCCGGGCAGTTCAATCCCTAGCCGGCTCGCCGCATGCGAGCGGCGAAGAAGCCGTCGAGGCCCGAGCGCTCCGGCACGCCGAGCTCCAGGTCGGCGGGCGTGGTGCGCAGCGTGCCTTGCGGCGTCAGGAATGGATCGATGCCGGCGATCTCGCCTTGCCGCAACGGATCGTTGGTGACTTCAGGCGTGCCGGCCAGAAAGGCGCGATAGAGATCCTCGCCTTCGAGCGGATCGAGCGAACAGTTGGAAAAGACGATCCTGCCGCCGGGCTTCACCAGCGTGACGGCGCGGGCGAGCAGCCTGCGTTGCAGGTCGGCCAGTTTTTCGACATCGGCCGAAGTCTTGGTCCATGGCACGTCGGGGTGCCGCCGCACCGTGCCGGTCGACGAGCAGGGTGCGTCGAGGAGAATCGCATCGAACAGTTCTTCCGGCTCGTATTTGAGCAGGTCGGCCTGAACGATTTCGGCGGACAGGCCGAGGCGGTCGAGATTCTGCGTCAGCCGCACGAGCCGGTTCTTCGAGGTGTCGACGGCGGTGACCTTCGCACCGGCAACGATCAACTGGGCGGTCTTGCCGCCGGGCGCGGCGCAGAGATCGGCAACCCGCAATCCCGTGACATCGCCGAACAGCCGGGCGGGCAGGCTGGCCGCGGCGTCCTGGACCCACCAGGCGCCCTCGGCAAAGCCAGGCAATTCAGTGACAGGACCGACAAGATTCTCGACCCGCACCGTGCCGGTCGGCAGGACGATGCCGCCGAGTTTTTCGGCCCAAAGACCGGGATCGGCCTTGACCGAGAAGTCGACCGGCGCCTCAACGCGATGCGCTTCGAGGATCTGTCCGGCCTTCTCGTTGCCGTAGGTGGTCTTCAGCCGATCGGAAAACCACTTTGGCGCTTCGTCGGTGGCGGCAAGGGCAGCAGGCAATTCTGTTTCCTTGGCACGTGCCAGTGTGCGCAGCACACCATTGACGAGGCCGGAGAAGCGCACCGTGCGCGGATCGGATTTGGCATGGGTCACCGCAATGTCGACGGCGGCGCTGTCGGGAATATCGAGGAACAGGATCTGGGCCGCCGCCACATGCAATATGTGCGACAAAGCGGTGGCGTTGGGCGGCAGCGGCTTTTCCAGGCGCCGCGCCAGCAGCCCTGATATGGTCATGCGGTAGCGCAGCGCGGTGACCAGGATGGCGCGGACAAGGCCGCGATCGCGCATGTCGAGCGCCTTGTACTGCGGGTGGCCGTTTTCGTGATCGGTCAGCCCATCAAGCGGGGTCCTGGCATCGATGACGGCGGCAAGCAGGCGCGCCGCCGCCTTGCGTGCGGCGAGGCCGGCAACGAAGTCCCCGCCGTCCCTGTGTTCCTGATCGCCTGAAACCGTGCGTCGAGGTCCTCTGTCCGCCACGCTCACGACCACCGGCCCTTGGGCCCGGTCGGATTGCGACCCCATGGGTTGGATTTGGGCTTGGCGGGCTCCGCCGGCTGCTCGGGCTGCGCTGCCTCGCCCCACGGGCCGGATGGCCGCGGTTGATCTGCCTGCCGTGGCGTCGACGCCTGGCGCGGGGCGGCCTGGGTTTCGCCTTGCATCTGCTGCGCCATCGCCTGCAAGGCTGCGATGCGGTTCTCAGTGGCGGGGGGGGTGGAGAACAGGCTGTCCATGCGCTCGCCGTGAAGGGGATTGATGATGAAGAGATGCGCGGTCGCGGGATTGCGCTCGGCATCGGGGTTGCGGATGCGTTCGGCGCCGCGGGCGATCTTGTCAAGCGCCGATGCCAGCCAGAGCGGGTGTCCACAGATTTCAGCGCCACGCCGGTCGGCCTCGTATTCGCGGGTCCGGCTGACCGCCATCTGCACGACCATCGCGGCAAAGGGCGCTACGATCATCGCCGCCAGCACGCCGACAAAGCCGAACGGATTGTTGTCGCGATTGCCACTGAAAAAGAAGGCGAAATTGCCGAGCATCGAGATGGCACCGGCAAAGGTGGCGACGATCGTCATGGTGAGCGTGTCGCGGTGCTGCACATGGGCGAGCTCGTGCGCCATGACGGCTGCGACCTCTTCAGGCGTCAGCGCCTGCAACAGGCCGGTGGAGGCAGCAACCGCCGCGTTCTGCGGGTTGCGGCCGGTGGCAAAGGCGTTCGGCTGCGGGTTGTCGATCAGATAGGTCTTCGGCATCGGCAGGCCGGCCTGTTTGGCCATTGCCTGGACGATGGCGTAATATTCGGGCGCGTTCCTTTCGTCGACCTCGACGGCACGGTTCATCGACAGCACCATCTTGTCGGCATTCCAGTAGCTGAACAGATTGGTGCCGGCCGCGAACAGGAAGGCGATCATCATGCCGCCGGTTCCGCCGATCAAAAAGCCGACGCCCATGAACAGCGCGGTCATCGCGGCAAGAAGCATGGCGGTGCGGATGGTGTTCATCGTCTGCTCCTGTCGAAATGGCACCGAAAAGGGGTCGATCGTCGTGCGTTCATGGCTATATGATGGGAAACGCCAGTTCCTGTTTCAATTGACCGGGCTCAATCTGCCGAGATTATCGCATGACCGACGAAATCAGTAAAACAGGCGCCGCTTCTGCCGAAGCGGCATCGCAGAGAGAGCTAACGCCGGCCGCACGCCGTGCGTTGGCCGAGGCCGCAGCGCGGCGGGAAGACTACCGCGAAAAGGAGGCCGCGCTGCCGAAGGAGATCGGCGGCCGCGGCGGCAAGGAGCCAGGGCGCTACGGCGACTGGGAGGTAAAGGGCCTCACCAGCGATTTCTAGATGCCGCCTAGGCGGCGTTGCGCTGCGGCTCGAGCGCGATCCAGCCACGCTCGTCGACGGTGATGCCGACCATGTCGTAGCCTGCGATCGCGGCATGTTGCGTTGGCAAGGGGTGCTTGTGCGTGGCGCTGATGACCATGACCGCCGCGCCCGCCGCTTCGGCTGCCGCGATGCCAGCTGGAGCATCCTCGAAGACGAGGCAATCGCGCGCGTCGAAGCCGAGCCGTTCCGCGCCAAGCCGGAAGCAATCGGGCGCCGGCTTGCCGCGGGAGACATCTTCCGCCGCGACGATGATGGCCGGGACGGGGATGCCGGCGGCCTTCATGCGCAACAGCGCCAGCTCACGTGGGGCGGAGGTGACGATTGCCCAGCGTTCGGGCGGCAGCGAATCGAGAAATGCCACGGCGCCTGAGATCTGGATAATGCCATCGAGATCGGCCGCCTCGGCCTTCAGCAGCAGATCAGCCTCGTATGCCGGGTCGACGCCCGGCAGTGCCAGGTTGGTGATGGTCTCGATCGCGCGCACGCCATGGATCGTCGGCAGGAAGGCGGCGACGTCGAGCCCTTGGCGGCGTGCCCAATCGCTCCACACCCGTTCCGCCGAGGCGATGGAATTGATGAGCGTGCCGTCCATGTCGAAGAGGAAGGCCGCGAATTTTCTGCCTGAATGCATGATTTTCCTTGAGTCCGGGGAGGCGCTTGGTCGGGTGGCCGAACCTAACGTCTCGACTGCGGCAGGGGAAGACATGGGGGTGTGCTTTTCGATCGGCCCAGGGAACCACGATATCCTCCGGGCGTTTGGGAAGGACTGCTTCTCACAACAACGATCGAAGGGGGACCAACGGTGCTGATCCGGCTCGGCTACGAAATCGCCATCGAATGCGTAGCCGCCACGCCGGTGATTTCAGTGCTCGAGATCCATCGGGACAGGCAGGCCGACATCAAGCGGCAGACGCGGGTGCTGACCTCGCCCGCGGTGCCGACAAGGCTGTACCACGATCTGCATGGCAATGCCTGCCGGCGCTTCACAGCACCCGCCGGTGGTTTTCGCATCCTGTACGACGCGGTCGTAGAGGACAGCGGCGAGACGGACGAGGTAAACACACTGGCCAGGGAAGTGCCGGTGGCGGACCTGCCGGACGAAGTTCTCGGTTATCTCCTGGGCAGCCGCTATTGCGAGACGGATCATCTGAGCAGCCTGGCCTGGCAGCTCTTCGGTGACATCCCGTCCGGCTGGGCGCGCGTGCAGGCGATCGTCGACTATGTCCACAACCGGCTGTCGTTCGGCTATGGCTATGCGCGCTCGACCCGCACCGCGGCTCAGGCGCATGAGGAGCGCGTCGGGGTCTGCCGTGACTTCGCCCATCTGGCGATCACGCTTTGCCGCTGCATGAATATTCCGGCACGCTACGTGAACGGCTATCTCGGCGATATCGGCGTGCCAGCCGATCCGGCGCCGATGGACTTCTCGGCGTGGCTGGAAGTGTTCCTCGACGGCAAATGGTACACGTTCGATCCTCGCCACAACACGCCCAGAATCGGCCGTATCGTCATCGCCCGCGGCCGCGACGCCACCGACGTGCCGCTGCTGCACAGTTTCGGCCCCCACCGGCTCAGCCTGTTCAAGGTGTGGACCTACGAACAGGAAGGCAATCTGTTCAACCCGCCCTACCACGGCATCGACAGGACCGTCAGCGCACAGATGCTGGCGTAGTCGCGACGCCTGCCGATGCGACAGGGTGGCAGCGAGGTTCTTTCCAGGCGCAACTTTCGGGACACATGGTCCGCTTCGGCACAGTGAGCTTGTGCCGCAACAGGACGCCGTCGACGGCGTCGCGATGCCTCGGGCCAGATCATGGTAAGCGGCTCGTAAACGCCAGCGCCACGGCGCGTTCCCGTTTACCAACCGTTCACCTTTGTGGGCTCCAAAACTCAACGAAAACAACACTTGCTGTTGGAAGGCGAGCTCTCCGCCAAGCCAAGGCGTCATCCGGCGGGAATCCTGCATTGCCCTTTCCGCGGCGACGAGGCCGAGGCGAGTGGAGGCTGTAGGATGCGGAATTACGGGGGTCTTGTTCACGCGGTCGGCGGCTTCGCCAGGGATCGCGGTGGAAATTTCGCGGTCCTGTTCGGCCTTAGCGCCTCGGTCTTGGCGCTGGCAGCGGGCTTCTCGGTCAACGTATCGCAGCTCTACAATGCCAAATCGAGCCTCCAGAGCGTGGTCGACGCCGCGGTCACGTCGACGGCACGCGACCTGACGACCGGCGCCATCAAGGAAGCCGATGCCGACAAATCGGTGCAGGCCTTTTTCGACGCCAACGATACCGCCGGAATTCTACAAGCTGGCCAGGTCGTCCTTGATCGCTTGATCGTGGACAAGACCGCCAAGACGGTCCAAGTGGATGCCCATGTCGATGTTGCCTTGTTCTTCCCGATTTTTGGCATGAGCGATACGAGACGGGTCGCTGCTATGACGACATCGCTTTATTCGGACAAGACCATCGAAGTCGCGATGATGCTGGATGTGACCGGATCCATGGCCGGCCAGAAAATCAAGGACCTGAGGACCGCCGCGGCCAATGCGGTGGACAGCTTCCTGGGCGGCCAGGATCCGAGCAAGCCGCGGGTCCGCGTTTCAATCGTGCCCTATGCCAATTCGGTCAACGCCGGTCAGCTTGCGGCCAGCAGCGTTTACGTCGAAATCAATGCCAGCCAGCGCAAGCAGGCGCCTGGTAACACAAGCGCTCGGCCTGCTTCGGCATCGCCGCGTCTGGACAATTGCGCAACCGAACGTAAGGGCGCCGATCAATATTCCGACGCGGGTCCTGATTCCAGCATGGTCAATCGCGACTATCTGTTGTCGGGCTTTGCCGCGAACACAGGCACCGCCGCTTGCCCGGTCGCAGCGCTCGTGCCTTTGACGGCCGACGCCGCCACGCTCAAGAATGTCATCAAGGATCTTGTCGCTTCGGGCGGCACAGCCGGGCATATCGGCGTCCAATGGACCTGGTACATGCTCTCGGAAAGCTGGGGCAGCGTGCTCAATGCTTCGCAGCGACCAGCCAAGGCCGATCCGAAGAAAGTTGGCAAGTATGCGATCCTCATGACGGACGGCGAGTTCAACCTGTCCTATTTCGATGCGAGCAACGTCGACGGGGTTTATAATGATGCGGGCAAGGAAACGACCCGCACGGCGGCGACGAAACTCTGCGCCGCCATGCGCGATAAAGGCATAGAGATATTCACGATCGGTTTCAAACTCGACGAGGCCAACGCAGCCACGACACTGCAGACCTGTGCCAGCCCCGATACCGGTTCGGTCAAGCACTTCTACCAAGCTGCCAGCGGTATCGAATTGGATGCGGCCTTTCAGACGATCGCCCGCAACATCGAAACCCTAGCCCTGACGAAGTAGGGATCGACCCAAACGGAAAAGGCCGCCGCTTCTTTCGAAGCCGGCGGCCTTCCGTGTTTCCGTCCGTGGCGCGGCCTTGGCGGCGACCTATCGGGTCACCCGCCGCGCATTTCGCGCCTTAACGGGAAGACTGCTTCCCGAAAGTGCAATCCGCTGAGGCCACGTTCTGGAAAACGAAATCACTCGACATCGGATCACCTCCTTTCGATTTGTTGAACACATACTCATGATGGGGTGCGTTGCAGCAAAAGACAAGGCGCAGGTTTGAAAAAGTCGGGAAGGTGCTTTTGGCACGACACTGGGTTGCGGGCTGTCGGCCGGGCAGGCAAGATCACGGTATAGAGCCGAGCCGGCAATCCGGGTCGGCCCCTCTGGAGGGATGCATGGAGGCAGCCGAGAGAGCGGCGCGGATCGTGCGGACGGTTGTCGAGACGCTGAAACCGGAATTTGCCGTCAGACTGTGGACCGGGGAGCGGATCGGCCCCGCCACGGGGCCCGTGCTCACCATCAATGACCAGGACATCGTCTGGCAGATCGTGAAGCGGCCGTCCCTGTCGACGCTGATCGAGATGTGGATTTCCAAGACGATCAACATCGAAGACGGGACGATTTTCGACTTTTATGCCCTGCCGTCGCAAGGCAAGCTCAGAACCAAGCTCAAATCGCTGCCGAAAATGGCGATCCTGCGCGACCTGCCTTCCGTGCTGTTGGCACGCAAGCAGATGACGGCGCGGACCGATCTGTCGGGGCGCAATCCCTATGTCAGCGGTTCGAGCCAGGAAGCGATCCAGCATCACTACGACATTTCGAACGCCTTCTACCGGCTCTTCCTCGACGAGCGCATGGTCTACAGCTGCGGCTACTTCAAGGATTTCGCGAACAGCATCGACCAGGCGCAGATCGACAAGCTCGACCATATCTGTCGCAAGCTCCGGCTGAAGCCTGGCGAACGACTGCTCGACATCGGCTGTGGCTGGGGAGCGATGCTCATCCATGCCGCGAAGAACTATGGTGTTGTCGGCCACGGTGTCTCGCTGTCGCAGGCGCAGACCGATCTTGCCCGCGAACGCATCCGCGCCGAAGGGCTGGAGGACCGCATCACCATCGAGATCAAATCCTATGCCGAACTCACCGGCTCGTTCGACAAGATCTCGTCGATCGGCATGTTCGAACATCTCGGGCTCGCCAACCACGCCACCTATTTCAAGACCATTCATCGCCTGCTGAAGCCGGGCGGCATCTATCTGCACCACGCCATCACCCGGCGCAGCAAGGGCGACATGAAGAAGACCCTGCGCAAGGGGCCGGAGTACAAGGCGCTGCTCAAATACATCTTCCCCGGCGGCGAACTCGACACGATCGGCATGACAACAGGCAATCTCGAGGCGCATGGTTTTCTCGTCTACGATGTCGAGAACCTGCGCGAGCACTATGCCCGCACCTGCAGACTGTGGGCGGAGCGGCTGCACGAAAGGTTCGACGAGGCAATCGCCGAGGTGGGCGAAGCCAAGGCACGGCTATGGTTGCTTTACCTGACGGGCTGTTCGATCACCTTCGAACGCGCCTCGGCGCAGATTTTCCAGACCGTCGTGACCAAGCGCGCGCGTGGTCCAAGCGGCCTGCCGCCGACGCGGGCGGATCTGTATCGATAGCTTACAGGAAGCGCATCGCGTCGCCGGTTTCGACGCGCGCCGGCCGGTCGACCGTGCAATAGACGCCGAGATTATGGGCGTTATGGCGGACCAGGTTGCGCAGGATCGCCGGATCATGGTCGAAGCCATCCTGGGCGATGATGGTGAAACCGCAGCGGCGGCAGGGTTCGGAGATGGTCAACTCCAAGTCGCCGATCGCCAGCTTGCGGCCGATCCATTCCGTCTCCGGAAACGACCCTTCGAGTGCCGCCATGTCGACGACGATGTTGGGGCGGAAGCGGCGTGGGTCGGTGGCGCCCTCTGGATGCAACGCCTTCAGGCGTGCCAGCGAGGCGGTGGTCAACAGGTGGATCGGCGCCTTGCGGTAGCGCTCCGCGGTCAGCGGGCCGGAATAGCCAGGCGCGGCATTCTCGCGGCGAAACGGCCGGATCGAGGCCTCGAAGCCGAGATAGGCCGACACCGCGCGGTCGCTCTCGATACTTGGCGCAGCCAGCCAGTTGCCCTCGGGAACGGCAATCTCGAGTTCCAGGGTCGGCGACAGCCGGGTGCGGATGCGCGGCACCTTGTGCCATTTCGGATCGCGGTCCGGTCGCGCGATCTCATTGTCGGACGCGTCGACAAGGCCGAACATGCGGTCGCCCTTAATGCTCTCGATGTCGACCGAGATTGTCTCCCGGCGCTCGCCGGCAAGCGAACTCGCCGGATAGCGCCAAAGCTCACTGACAGTGCCAAGCGCTCCCTGCATCAGCTCTTCTTGTTTTGCCGGTTGGCGACCAAATCATCGACGACGGCCGGATCGGCGAGCGTCGAAGTATCGCCGAGCGCTGAAAAATCGTCCTCGGCAATCTTGCGCAGGATGCGGCGCATGATCTTGCCGGAACGCGTCTTCGGCAGGCCGGGCGCGAACTGGAGCTTGTCAGGCGAAGCGATGGCCCCGATTTCCTTGCGGACATGGGCGACCAGCTCCTTGCGCAGCTCCTCGCTCGGCTGCTCGCCGGCCATCAGCGTGACGTAGCAGTAGATGCCCTGGCCCTTGATGTCGTGCGGATAGCCGACGACGGCGGCTTCCGAAACCTTGTCGTGGCTGACCAGTGCGGATTCAACCTCGGCCGTGCCCATGCGATGGCCGGAGACGTTGATGACGTCGTCGACGCGGCCGGTGATCCAGTAATAGCCGTCGGCGTCGCGGCGGCAGCCGTCACCGGTGAAGTACTTGCCCTTGTAGGTCGAAAAATAGGTCTGCACGAAGCGGTCGTGGTCGCCATAGACGGTGCGCATCTGGCCCGGCCAGGAATCGGCGATGCACAGATTGCCGTCGGCCGCCCCTTCCAGCACCTTGCCCTCGCCGTCGACCAGCTGCGGCTTGACGCCGAAGAAAGGCCGCGTCGCCGATCCCGCCTTGAGGTCGGTGGCGCCGGGCAGCGGCGTGATCAGGATGCCGCCGGTCTCGGTCTGCCACCAGGTGTCGACGATCGGCACCTTGCCGTTGCCGACGATGTTGAAATACCACTCCCAGGCTTCCGGATTGATCGGCTCGCCGACCGAACCCAGTACGCGCAGCGACTTGCGCGATGTCTTGGCGACATGCGCGTCGCCGGCGCCCATCAGCGCGCGCAGCGCCGTCGGCGCGGTGTAGAAGATGTTGACCTTGTGCTTGTCGATGACTTCCCAGAAGCGCGACTGCGACGGATAATTCGGCACGCCTTCGAACATCAGCGTGGTGGCGCCGTTGGCGAGCGGGCCGTAGACGATGTAGCTGTGGCCGGTGACCCAGCCGACATCGGCGGTGCACCAGTAGATGTCGCCGTCATGGTAATCGAAGACATATTGGTGGGTCATCGAGACGTAGACGAGATAGCCGGCGGTGGTGTGCAGCACGCCCTTCGGCTTGCCGGTCGAACCCGACGTGTAGAGAATGAACAGCGGGTCCTCGGCCTTCATCTTCTCGGGCTTGCATTCGGCTTTCACCGTCGCGATCTCGTCGTGGTACCAGACGTCGCGGCCTGAAACCCAGCCGGTCTTGCCGCCGGTGCGGCGCACGACCACCACCTTTTCGACTTTCGTCCCGGCTTTCGCGGCGATCTCGATCGCCTTGTCGGTATTTTCCTTCAAAGGGATCGGCTTGCCGCCGCGCAGGCCTTCATCAGCCGTGATGACGAAGGTCGACTTGCAGTCGTCGATGCGGCCGGCCAGCGCATCCGGCGAGAAACCGCCGAAGACGATCGAATGGACGGCGCCGATACGCGTGCAGGCCAGCATCGCATAGGCGGCTTCCGGGATCATCGGCATGTAGATGGTGATGCGGTCGCCTTTCTTGACGCCGTGTTTCTTCATCACATTGGCGAGCCGGCAGACATGCTCGTAGAGCTCGTTATAGGTGACCTTCTTGTCATCGTAGGGATTGTCGCCTTCCCAGATGATGGCGGTCTGGTTGCCGCGCTTCTTCAGGTGCCGGTCGATGCAGTTGTAGGAAACGTTGGTCAGTCCGTCCTCGAACCATTTGATCGAGACCTTGCCGTCGAAAGAGGTGTTCTTGACCTTGCTGAAGGGCTTGAACCAGTCGATGCGCTTGCCGTGCTTGCCCCAGAATTTGTCCGGGTTCTTGACGCTGTCGGCATACCATTTCAGGTAGGTGTCATTGTCGATCAGCGCGTTTTTCTTCCACGCCGGCTGGACGCGATGGACATGAACCTCGGACATTCCTGACTTTCCTCCCGAACCAATCGCCGGCTTGAAATGCCGGCGGGATCGCGGCGACAGGGCCGCGAATTCGGCGGCATTATTACCAGTTCCGCCGTTACGGCAACATTAGACGTTGGATTCGCGCGGCTGGATGCCGCAGGGGGCTTTCCCGAGGCTGTCAGCACTCGGCCAAGTGCGCTGCTAACTGCATGTTTTCGCATGCTAAAGCCGGTTCAGATGAAGAAAAAATCAATAGACGATTAATCAGCGGCGCGCACAATCAGCCATGGGAGGACAGGCGAATCAACCTGGGGACCGTAATGCGCGACCATGCCGAAATGGACCTGATGCTCAAAGGCTATGGCTTGACCACGGCCAAGATTCTTTATCACTTTCCCGATCACCCGCATCTGCTGCAGAGCTTCATCTGGCAGGACTACGATCTGGCGCCGAAGTTTCCGGTGCTGATCAAGTTCATCGAATTCTGGAAGGCCAAGCTGGACGGGCCGCTGCATTCGATCAGCTACACCCACCAGAAGCTGATCGCGCCGAATGAATGGCGCAAGGTGGATGGTGAGTTCGTGCTGCATTAGGGGCGAGTTTCGCAGCAACGGCTTCTTGAGGTCGGCGTTCTACGACGCCCCCCTCTGTCCTGCCGGACATCTCCCCCTCAAGTGGGGAGATTGGCAGCTCCGCCGACAACGCCGCCCCTTGTTACGCCTGAGATTGGCGAAAGTCGCCGCGACATCCGATCTCCCCCCTTGAGGGGGAGATGGCCGGCAGGCCAGAGGGGGGCGCTGGCCCGCGAACCTTGCGCCATGACGACCCGATGCGCTCACACCGCCGGCGGGCTCAGTCGAGCAAAGCCTTCCTGCCGCCGATACGGGAAGTACGGGTAGGGCGCGGTGACTTCGC
>NZ_RZTB01000570.1:0-269 GCF_003997735.1 Mesorhizobium sp. M7A.F.Ca.MR.148.00.0.0
CGTTGACAAGAAGGAGGACCTGAAGGTTCTCCACGGCATGGGCTATGCCCAGGAACTGTCGCGAAGCATGAGCCGCTTCTCGAATTTCGCGATATCGTTCTCGATCATCTGCATCCTTTCGGGCGGCATCAACTCCTTCGCGCAAGCCACATCGTCGATCGGCGGCGCAGGTGCGGGCATCGGCTGGATCGTCGGCTGCTGCGTGTCGGGCTTCTTCGCCCTCGCCATGGCGCAGATCGCTTCGGCGTTTCCGACCGCCGGCGGCCTCT
>NZ_RZTB01000571.1:0-268 GCF_003997735.1 Mesorhizobium sp. M7A.F.Ca.MR.148.00.0.0
GCAAGCCACGGTCATAGACGGACTTCGACATGGCGATCTCCTGATAAAGACCTAGAGCGCCATGTTTAAATTGCCAATCTTTCCCGAGGCTTGACGGATTTCACGCAAAAAAGGGAGGGACTTCGGGTCGCCGAAGTCCCTCCCTTGAGATTGCAAACGAGTACCTGATATCAGACCGCGATCTTGCCGCCGCCCTGTTTGGTGATGGCGACGACCGACGGCCGCACCGGCATGTCGGGCTTGAAGTCGGGCCAGCGCGTCGACAGGT
>NZ_RZTB01000572.1:0-268 GCF_003997735.1 Mesorhizobium sp. M7A.F.Ca.MR.148.00.0.0
AGTTGACCGATGAAAAAAGGCTCCAGAGGTACATTTGCATACTCGACCCGACCAACGCATGGACGGTCTGGGATTGCGAGATGGAGATGCCGGCTTCACTGAGAGGCCAGCTTCTGACCGGGCGGTCGAAGGAGCGAGCCGAGGCTGCCCGCGTAATTCTGGAGCGTATCCACAAAAGCAAGATGGATGGTGGCAAGCCAAATCGGCTCCTCGACTAATCGTGCCTTCTGCGCTTCGTGGCGAGACCGCTGTCATGGTCGGCTCGGCC
>NZ_RZTB01000573.1:0-268 GCF_003997735.1 Mesorhizobium sp. M7A.F.Ca.MR.148.00.0.0
CCCGGCAGTGGAGCCGGCCATTGCATGCTGACCCGCCATGCGAACAGGAGCGCTGCCACAGCCGCGAGGAGGCCCCACAGGGCGATTGGCAACAGCGCGGCACTCGTCGCGGCGTGATCGCTTTTAGTGCGCTCAGCCATGGGCCTGCCCGGCAAGGGCGGCCGTCGCCAGACGCGCGAAGCGGCGTGCCGATGGCAGGCAGCCAAAGTGGTTGACCGGCTCCAGGACGGCAACGCGGTTCTGACGCACCGCCGGCAGAGCGTTCCAC
>NZ_RZTB01000574.1:0-267 GCF_003997735.1 Mesorhizobium sp. M7A.F.Ca.MR.148.00.0.0
GCTTCTCGATCTTGAAGTCGGGAATGCCGTAACGCATCAGCCCGCCGGGCCGGCTCTCGCGCTCATAGACATGGACGTCGTGGCCGGCGCGGCCGAGCTGCTGGGCAGCCGACATGCCGGCCGGGCCGGAGCCGATGACGGCGACGCGCTTGCCGGTCTTCTTCTCCGGCGGATAGGGCCTGATATGGCCGGTCTCGTAAGCCTTGTCGGCGATCGCCTGCTCGACCGTCTTGATGGCGACGGGAATGTCCTCGAGGTTCAGCGTGC
>NZ_RZTB01000575.1:0-267 GCF_003997735.1 Mesorhizobium sp. M7A.F.Ca.MR.148.00.0.0
GCTTCTCGATCTTGAAGTCGGGAATGCCGTAGCGCATCAGCCCGCCGGGCCGGCTTTCGCGCTCGTAGACATGGACATCGTGGCCGGCGCGGCCAAGCTGCTGGGCAGCCGCCATGCCGGCAGGGCCGGAGCCGATGACGGCGACGCGCTTGCCGGTTTTCTTCTCCGGTGGATAGGGCCTGATATGGCCGGTTTCATAGGCCTTGTCGGCAATCGCCTGCTCGACCGTCTTGATGGCGACGGGAATGTCCTCGAGGTTCAGCGTGC
>NZ_RZTB01000576.1:0-267 GCF_003997735.1 Mesorhizobium sp. M7A.F.Ca.MR.148.00.0.0
GGACGATCAAGCTTGCCGGCCAGCGTGCCACCAAGGACGGTGTCATCGTCATCGAGGCAGGCCGCTTCCGCACCCAGGAACAGAACCGAGCCGATGCGCGGGCACGGCTGACGGCATTGGTCGCCAAGGCCGCCGAACCGCCACCGCCGCCGCGCAAGAAGACACGGCCGTCAAAGGGTGCCGTGGAACGGCGGCTGAAGAGCAAGGCCGGGCGCGGCACGATCAAGAAGCTGCGCGGCCGGGTGGAGAACGATTAAGCACCACACC
>NZ_RZTB01000577.1:0-267 GCF_003997735.1 Mesorhizobium sp. M7A.F.Ca.MR.148.00.0.0
TGCCAAAGCCGACCTGCAGCATCAGCGGCAACAGGAAAGGCACGCCGTTGAGGCCAACGCGGCACAGGCCGCCTGCGAGCGTACCGACCCAGAACGAGCGAAATCGAAACAGTGTCAGATCGACTGCCGGTGCAACGACGCGGCGCGCATAGCGCCCGAAGGCGAGCAGCAGCAGGATCGCCGCGGCCAACACCAACGCTGTCGCCGAAACGGAGATGATCGGCCTACCGATGCTTTCCAGTCCGAACTGCAGCAGCGCGACTCCGC
>NZ_RZTB01000578.1:0-267 GCF_003997735.1 Mesorhizobium sp. M7A.F.Ca.MR.148.00.0.0
GGACGATCAAGCTTGCCGGCCAGCGTGCCACCAAGGACGGTGTCATCGTCATCGAAGCGGGCCGCTTCCGCACCCAGGAACAGAACCGGGCGGATGCGCGGGCACGGCTGACGGCATTGGTCGCCAAGGCCGCCGAACCGCCGCCGCCGCCGCGCAAGAAGACGCGGCCGTCGAAAGGCGCGGTGGAGCGGCGGCTGAAGAGCAAGGCCGGACGCGGCACGATCAAGAAGCTGCGCGGCCGGGTGGAGAACGATTAAGCACCACACC
>NZ_RZTB01000579.1:0-266 GCF_003997735.1 Mesorhizobium sp. M7A.F.Ca.MR.148.00.0.0
GGGATGCCGGTCGAAGTGGCGAGATAGCCTGGGCAACAGCCACTTCGAGGCAAAGCCCGGCGCCACCGAAACCACCAATGTGCATTGCGTCGCCTCGTCGGCCAGGGCCACGGCCTGTGAAAGCTCACGAAATCCAGCACCGAGGCGGGCCGCGAAGACGGCGCCGAATTCGGTCAGCACCAGACCGCTCGCCGTTCGTTCGAACAGCGCCTGGCCGAGCTGTTTTTCGGTACGGCTGATCTGCTGGCTGACGGCGCTGACGGAAA
>NZ_RZTB01000057.1:0-20366 GCF_003997735.1 Mesorhizobium sp. M7A.F.Ca.MR.148.00.0.0
CGGCTTCCCTGACCATGCCGCGCTCGAAGAAGATGCGCGCGGTCTTCAGGTGCTCCAGCGTGTCCTTCGACGACGACAGGATGATCTTGGCGGCGCCATCGACCTGCTTGATGATCGACTTGGCGGTCAGCTGCAGCACCTTGGCGCGCTCGCCATGCGAGATCGCGACCAGGCCCATATTGCTCAGCGCCTGCATCGCCTCGCGAATCGCCGGCCTGCCGACCTCGAAACGCTCCATCAGTTCGCGTTCCGAAGGCATGTCGTCGCCCGGCATCAATTCGCCGCTGGTAATGAGGCGTTTCAGCCGCAAGAAGACCTCATCGGAAAGCTTGCGCCGGACAATCGGTTCCGAACGGTTCATCGTCGCGAATCACTCCCTTGACCCGGCCCTATCTAACACTGCCGCCACAATTCCCGGAATTGCCGTCTGTCGATCCGACTGCCGGGATATGGCTTGCAATACTTATGTACTCATTATACCAGATTTGAAACACCAGTGAACCTTTTTCGAACGCCTCGGCTTGAGACAGCGGACCATGATCACCCTCACCTACCGCATCGAAACGCCTGGAAGCATCGAAGCGCTGGCGGCCAAGATCGCCAGCGATCAGTCGACCGGCACCTTCGTCGCGCTGCCCGGCGAGACCGAGGAACTGAAAGCCCGGGTGGCGGCGCGCGTGCTGGCGATACGGCCTCTGGCCGATGCCGAGCGGCCGTCGCTTCCCGACAGCGGCAACGGGCCGTTCAGGCGCGCCGATGTCGATATCGCCTTTCCATTCGATGCCATCGGCACCGACCTTTCGGCACTGATGACCATTGCCATCGGTGGCACCTATTCGATCAAGGGCCTCACCGGCATTCGCGTCGTCGACATGAAGCTGCCGGAGGACTTTCGCGGCGCGCATCCCGGCCCACAGTTCGGTGTCGCCGGCAGCCGCCGGCTGACTGGTGTGACGGACCGTCCGATCATCGGCACAATCGTCAAGCCGGCGCTGGGTTTGAGGCCGCACGAGACGGCGGCAATGGTGGCGGAACTGATCGCCGCCGGTGTCGACTTCATCAAGGACGATGAGAAACTGATGAGCCCGGCCTATTCGCCGCTTGCCGAGCGGGTGAAGGCGATCATGCCGCTGATCCTCGACCACGAGCAGAAGGCCGGCAAGAAGGTGATGTATGCCTTCGGCATTTCGCATGCCGACCCCGATGAGATGATGCGCAACCACGATATGGTGGCGAAGGCCGGCGGCAATTGCGCGGTGGTGAACATCAATTCGATCGGCTTCGGCGGCATGGCGTTCCTGAGAAAACGCTCCAGCCTGGTGCTGCACGCCCATCGCAACGGCTGGGACATCCTCACCCGCCACCCGGGCCTCGGCATGGATTTCAAGGTCTGGCAGCAATTCTGGCGACTGCTCGGCGTCGATCAATTCCAGATCAACGGCATCGCCTCGAAATACTGGGAACCGGATGACTCTTTCGTCGAATCGTTCAAGGCGGTGACGACACCGATCTTTTCACCCGAGGACTGCGCCTTGCCGGTGGCGGGCTCCGGCCAGTGGGGCGGCCAGGCGCCCGAGACATATGCGCGGACCGGCCGGACGGTCGATCTTCTTTATCTCTGCGGCGGCGGCATCGTCAGCCATCCGGACGGACCGGGCGCCGGCGTGCGTGCCGTGCAGCAAGCCTGGCAAGCGGCCGTCGACGGCATCCCGTTGGCGGACTTCGCCTTGAACCATCCCGAACTGGCGCGGTCGATCGAAAAATTCGGCGACGGCAAGGCAGCCTGAGACGATGCAGGACCTGCTTCTCAGTTATTATGGCGACGACCTGACCGGCTCGACCGACGTCATGGAAGCGCTCGAACTCGGCGGCGTGACGACCGTTCTGTTCATGCGCCAACCCGACGCGGCCCTGCTGTCCCGGTTTGACCATTGCCGGGCGATCGGACTGGCCGGCACCAGCCGCAGTGAGACGCCGCAATGGATGGACACGCATCTGCGCGATGCCTTCGCCTGGCTAAAGACGCTCAACGCCGAGATCTGCCACTACAAGGTCTGCTCGACCTTCGATTCCAGCCCGACGATCGGCAGCATCGGCCGAGCCATCGAGGTCGGCCGCTCGGTGTTCGCGCAGGACAGTGTGCCGCTGCTGGTCGGCGCGCCGCAGCTCAGGCGCTACACCGCCTTCGGCCATCTGTTCGCCGCCTATCGCGACCAATATTTCCGCATCGACCGCCACCCGGTGATGAGCCGCCACCCGACGACGCCGATGGATGAGGCCGATCTCCTGATCCATCTGTCGCGGCAGACGGCGCTGAGCTCCGGACTGGTCGACCTAGCGACGCTGCAGTCGGCATCGCGGTCGGCGGCGTTCGATCGCCTGACCGGAAACGGCACCGCCGTCGTGCTTGTCGATGTCGACAACCTGGAGACGCAGGCTCTGGCCGGCAAGGAGATCTGGCGCGTTCGCAAGCCCGGCGGCTCATTTGTCGTCGGCTCGTCCGGGGTCGAGTATGCGTTGCTGGCCGAATGGGCGTCGAATGGCATCGTCAGCGCCGGACATGGCTTCACGCCGCCGGGCGCTGCCGAGCGGATAGCCGTCGTGTCGGGCAGTTGCTCGCCGACCACCGAACGGCAGATCCGGCATGCCCTGACCGACGCTTTCGACGGCATCGAGGTCGACCCTATTGAACTGGTTTCGGAGGCTTCGCAGCAGGCGATCGCGCGCGCAACGGCAAGCGGCCGTGCCAGTCTGCAAGCCGGGCGCTGCGTCATCCTCTACACCGCGCTTGGTCCCACTGCCGACAGGGGCGCCGAAATCGACCGGCAGGAAGGCGCCCGCCACAAGCTTGGCCGCGGCCTTGGAGAAATCCTTCGCAGCCTGACGATCGAACAGAGCCTGCGGCGCGTGGTCATTGCCGGCGGGGATACGTCGAGCCACGCGCTGGGCGAGATGGGTGTCGATGCCCTGACAATCCGCATGCCGCTGCCCGCTTCGCCTGGCTCGCCGCTCTGCGTTGCTCACTCGCGCGTCAAGGCGATCGACGGACTGGAGGTCGCGCTCAAGGGCGGCCAGGTCGGAACCGATCGCTATTTCGCAGCCATCCGCGACGGCCTAAGCGACTGAAAGGGCCAGCAGCTGGATTCATGTGCCGCTGCGCGAAGCACTTCGACATACGAAATACATCTTGCCGGTGGAAATCCCGGTAACACCCGGTATTATCTGCGAAAATGCCGAAATCGGGAGGATGCCGGGTGCAGACCAAAAAGATCATCAACGACGGGAACCGTGCCGTCGACGAGATGCTGGAAGGCATCCTGGCAGCGCATCCACGCTATCTCAAAAGCGTGGAGGGCAGTCCACGCTCCATCATCGCCCGCGACGGGCCGCGCCAGGGCAAGGTAGGCCTCGTCATTGGCGGCGGCTCGGGCCATGAGCCGAGCTTTCTCGGCTTTGTCGGCAGGGGGTTGGCTGACGCGGCGGCCATCGGCAATGTCTTTGCCTCGCCACCGCCGGACCCGATCCTCGAATGCGCCAAGGCAGTCAGCGGCGGCGCCGGTGTGCTGTTCATGTACGGCAACTATGCCGGCGACGTGATGAATTTCGACATGGCCGCCGAGATGGCCGCCATGGACGACATCGAGGTGCGCACGGTGCTGAGCACCGACGACGTCGCCTCGGCACCCCGCGACCAACGGCACAAGAGGCGCGGCGTCGCCGGCAATTTCTTCATCTTCAAGGCGGCCGGTGCTGCCTGCGACCGGATGCTGTCCTTCGACGAATGCGAACGCATCGCCGGCAAGGCCAACGACCATACCTTCACCATGGGCGTGGCTCTGTCGCCCTGTTCGCTGCCGCAGACACGCCGGCCTAATTTCGAGATCGGGCCGGACGAGATGGAGATCGGCATGGGCATCCATGGCGAGCCCGGCATCGCGCGCGAAAAGTTGAAAACAGCCGACGAGATCACCGACGAGATGCTGGACAGGATCCTCGACGAGATGGCGCCGGCGCGCGGCGACAAGGTCGCGGTGCTCGTCAATTCGCTGGGCTCAACGCCGCTGATGGAACTCTACATCATGAACCGGCGCGTGAAGCAGAGGCTCGATGAGATCGGTGTGTCCATCCACGCAAGCTGGGTCGGCAATTACTGCACCTCGCTCGAAATGGCCGGGGCCTCGATCACTCTGCAACGGCTGGACGGCGAGTTGCAGACGATGCTGGACCACCCCTGCGACTGCGCCATGTTTCGCGCCGGCTAAACCCACTTCTGTGGCAAGGACCAAGACATGACGACAATCGACACCGCCCGCCTTGTCGCGATGTTCGCGGCGATCGCAACCGCCATGTCCGCCGACAGGGACCGACTATGCGCGCTTGACGGGGTTATCGGCGACGCCGACCACGGCATCGCGATGGAGCTTGGATTTTCCGCGGCACGCGATGCAGTCGCCGCACTGGACACCGGGACCACCGATCCGGCCACCTTGCTGAACACGGCGGCAAAGTCGTTCCTGAATGCGGTTGGCGCCTCCTCCGGTCCGCTCTATGCGACCGCGTTCATGCGCGCCGCGGCAGCCGTCAAGGGCAAGACTACGCTCGACGATGCGGACGTGGTCGCTCTGTTCCAGGCCATGGCCAAGGGCATTCAGGATCGCGGCAAGGCAGAGCTTGGCGAAAAGACGATGATCGATGCATGGGCGCCGGCCGCACAGGCGGCGGGCGAAGCGCTGACCTCCGGCAAGGATCTGGCGGGCAGTCTCGAAGCTGCTGCACAAGCGGCAAACGCCGGCGCGGAGGCGACCAAGTCGATGGTCGCCACCAAGGGCCGGGCATCGCGCCTGGGCGAACGCTCGCTTGGCCACATGGACCCGGGCGCCGCCTCCGCCGTGACCGTGATCGAGGCGATGCGGACCGCCCTGACCGACTGATCAGCAGCGGACTTGCCGCGTCTTTCAGCGCTTGGCGTCGAGCTTGTCGATGGCCTGCACGTTTGTGGCGGAGGGGCCATTCGGATCGAACTCCGAGGCCAGCCATGCGTCGGCGATCGATTTCGCCAGTTCGGGACCGATGACGCGCGCGCCCATGGTGATGATCTGGGCGTTGTTGGACTTGGCGGCGCGCTCAGCGGAATAGGTGTCGTGGGTCAATGCGGCGCGAATGCCCGGCACCTTGTTGGCGGAGATGCTGACGCCGATGCCGGTGCCGCAAAACAGGATGGCCCGGTCGTAGTTACCGTCCAGGATTTCGTGGCCTACCGCGGCTGCAATGTCGGCGTAGAATCCGGCCTGGCTGAGATCAACGACCTGCAGCTCTGGCTTGGTGGCGAGGTGCTTGGCGATGACGTCGAGCAGCGGCTTGCCGGCGCTGTCGGCTCCGAGTGCGATTTTCATGATGATAAGCTCCTTTGCTGTTGTCTCTATCTCTTTGATTTGACGCAACTCCGGACGGAAAACCGCTTCACACTTTTCCTGGAATTGCTCGCGCGGTCAGCGCGCGATGGCGGCCGACGCCTTTTTCAGAATGTCGATATAGCCTTCCGCTTGCCACGCCGAGCGGCCGATGAACAGGCCATCGATATACGGCTGGCCGATCAGTTCGGCCGCGTTGCCGGGATTGACGCTGCCACCGTAAAGCACAGGCGGAGCAATCGGCAGCCGGTCGGCGGCAACCTTCTTGATCAGCTGCTGCTGCCTGTCGGCATAGTCGGCGCTTGCGGGAATGCCCTTCTCGCCGATTGCCCAGACGGGCTCGTAGGCAAAGAGGATTTCCGCCTTCACCTGATCGCCGCTCAGCTCTTGCAGTGCGCCGAGAACCTGTGCCGTCAACACCGCCTCGGCGCGGCCTGATTCACGCTCAGCCAGCGTCTCGCCGACGCAGATCAGCGGCACGAAACCGTGCCTGACAGCAGCCGCCGTCTTCAGCCCGACGGTCGCATCCGTTTCGCCGAAGTGTTCGCGGCGCTCGCTGTGGCCGAGTTCGATCACATCCAGCCTGCAGTCTTTCAACATCACTGGCGAAATCTCTCCCGTCCAGGCGCCCGCGTCGGCCCAATGCATGTTCTGGGCGCCGACTTTTACGCGGGTGTCGGCCAGCGCCGCTTTGACCTGGCGCGCGGCGGTGAAGGGCGGAATGACGAAAGGCTGTATCGCCTGATCGAAACCAGGCACGAAGGCCGCCAGCGCATCGGCGAACTGCAACGCCTCCAACAGCGTCTTGTTCATCTTCCAGCTCGTGCCGACCCAATATGGGGCCATTCTTCTTCTCCTTCGATACTTTTGCGGCCGAAGCCGGCTTTCGGGCGACGTATTCGCTCAAGTCCGAGGCTTGAGTCTGTCGCGGCCACTGTCGACGTAAGGCGCCCAGAAATCCACCGACTCGCGGATCATCTCGATAACCTGATGGTCGACTGGTTCCCTCTCCCTGAAGGAAAGTTCAAGGCAAATTTCATTGTCGGTTCCACCGCCCTGCCGAACCGCGTCCAGCAACTTCTGCGGCACTATGCGGCCGTCCTTGTTGTAGGCGGCCGTGAACGGCCAGTGCCCGCCCTTGTTCATGGAAGACTGCTTGATGTGGATGATCGGCGATTGCAATGGAAACGCTTTCGCCCAAGCATAGGGATCGGTATCGGCAGGATCGGCCGAGGTCACGTCGCCATGGTCGATATCCACCATCATCTTCATCGGTATGGGCAGCTTCGCCGCATCGATGGCGCCTTGCAGCGTGGCGCAGCTTTCGATCGTGTGGCCGAACTCGCGGCCCACCGACATCGGCTCCCAGAACAGGTATGTCAGACCCGCCGCCCTGGCGTGTTCGGCCACTTCGCGCCAGCATTCGAGCGCGATATCGAGCAGCACTGCCTGCCGTTGCGGATCGTCAAAGTCCTTGTAGGTGAAGATGGCGAACTGCGTGCCCATGCCCGACGCACCGAGTTCTGCGGAAATATCGGCGAAGGTCTTGAACCAGTCGACATAATAGCGCCGCACATCCGCATCCGGATGGCCGAAATGGTTGAGCCGGCCGTAGGGTCCGGTCATGCCGGAGGTGATCCTGACACCGGTCCGCGCCAAGGCGCTGTTGAACAGGCGCAGAAATTTGTCAATCGTCGCCGCCGGCCAGCCCGGATTGACGAATTCATGCGTCAGCTGCACGTCGCGGATACCGATGCCATAGGCAATCGCGTCGATCAAATCGTCCGGATCGGCGAAACGGTTGACCAGAGGATTGGTGTTGAGGGAAAGCGTGAAGGCCATCAGTCTGCCGTCGCCATGATGTTATCGAACCAGTCTTCGAATGCTTTCCGCTCGGCCGCATTGAGATGCAGGCCATGTTTGGTGCGGCGTTCCAGGATATCGGCTGATGTGCCGGCCCACTCGGTCTCGGCCAGGAATCTTGCCTCCCGCTCATACAGGTCGGGACCGAAGCGGCGGCCGAGATCCGCCTCGCGCTGTGCGCCGGCGAGCAATTGCCTGGCGCGGGTGCCATAGCTTCGCGCGTAATGCTTCACCAGCGACGGGCTGAGCCATGAAAACTCGGCATGCAGGTCGCTCAGGAACTGCTCGAAGTCCGCATTGGGCAGGTCGCCTCCCGGCAAGGGAACTTTGGCCGTCCAGGCTTTCTTCATCGTCGGAAAAAACGGCTGGATCTTTTCCAGCGCGTGTTCCGACAGCTTGCGGAAGGTGGTGATCTTGCCGCCGAATACCGAAAGCAGCGGCGCGTTGCCGTTGGAGGCGTCGAGTTCGAAAATGTAGTCGCGCGTCACCGCGCTTGGATTGTCGGCATTGTCGTCATAGAGCGGACGCACGCCCGAGAAACTGTAGACCACGTCCTGTGGCGTCAGCTGCCGCTTGAAATAGCGATTGACCACCTTGATCAGATAGTCGACTTCGCTGGCCTCGGCGGCCACTTCCTCGGGCCTGCCTTCGTAGGGAATGTCGGTGGTGCCAATCAGCGCCAGATCGTTCTCATACGGATTGACGAAGATCACCCGCTTGTCGTTGTTCTGAATGAGATAGGCTTGCTGCCCCTCCCAGAATTTGGGCACGACGATATGGCTGCCCTTCACCAGACGAACATTGCGGGTGGAATTCTGGCCGGCGACGCGGCTGACAATGTCGTTGACCCAGGGGCCTGCCGCGTTGACCAGCGCCCGCGCCCGGACCTTCGTCACCGCACCCGTGCGACCATCCTGCATGTCGATCGACCACAGTCCGTTTTCGCGGCGGGCCGCGACACAGGCGGTGCGCGTGAGCACTCTGGCACCGCGCTGCCTGGCATCCAGGGCGTTGAGCAGCACCAGGCGCGCATCGTCGACCCAGCAGTCGGAATATTCGAAACCGCGCTTGAACTCGTCCTTGATCGGCGCGCCTTCCGGCGCAGTCTTGAGGTTCAGTGTTCTTGTCCCCGGCAGGCGTTTACGGCCGCCAAGGTGGTCGTAGAGAAACAGCCCGAGCCGGACCAGCCATGCCGGCCTGTCTTGCGGGCTGTGCGGAAGAACGAAGCGCATAGGCCAGATGATGTGCGGCGCCGCCTCGAGCAGCACCTCGCGTTCGATCAGTGCTTCGCGAACCAGCCGGAATTCATAATATTCGAGGTAGCGCAGGCCGCCATGCACCAGCTTGCCGGAGCGCGAGCTGGTGCCTTGCGCGAGATCGTCCTTTTCGCACAGGATGACGGACAGCCCGCGACCTGCCGCATCACGCGCTATGCCGGCTCCATTGACGCCGCCGCCGATCACGAAGAGATCGACGACATCTGTTGTATTGCTCAAGATCTTGCTCCTGTGCGGTGCGCCATGCCCTTCCACACCGGCCGAAGCGCCTGACGCGCTGCAACGAAGGAAGGGAAGAGGTCATCGTAGGTTTGCGAAAGCGCCTCGTCATAGGCATCGCAGTCGCCGAGAAGCGGCGTTACCCACTCGGCGGCACAGTCTTCCATCGAGCCATAGACGCCGAGGCCGACCGCGGCCATCATCGCGGCGCCTGCCGCGCCGGCTTCCTGGCGACTGCTGGTGCGCACCTGCGCCCGGGTCGCCGCTGCGATGATGCGGCGTAGGGACGGGCTGCGCGCGGCGCCGCCCGACAGGCGGATCTCGCCCGGCACGGCGCCCATCGCCTGGTAGCAATCACGTGCGGCGAAGGCCAATCCCTCGAGGACGCCGCGTGCCAGATCGCCAAAGCCGTGCTTGACCGAAAGGCCGATGAATCCCGCGCGCGCATCGGGGTCGACGAATGGCCCTCTTTCGCCGGCCAGCGATATGTAAGGCTGGTAGATCAGCGATCCCGGCTCCGATGCTTCCACCCAAGTGTCGAGGGCCTTCAGCAACTCGTCATGAGAAGGCTTGCCGCCAGCCGTGGCGAGCACGTCGCGCGCTAGGCCAAGCACCCAGTCTATGTTGAGCGTCGCCGCCATGTTGGACTGCAATTGGGCAAAGGCGCCTGGAATAGGCATGGCGATCGTGTAGCCGGAGCCATCGTCGTTCAGCACGACATCGTCGGGAGTGGCGGCAAAGCGTGTGTGTATGCCGGTCGAGCCGATGACCGTGCAGCCGACATTGCCCGAGGGATCATAGAGGCCGGCTCCGAGCGCCGTCATGACCATATCGACGTAACCGAGCACCACCGGGGTGCCTTCGAGCAGGCCGGTCTCTGCCGCCGCCGATCGCGACAGCGGATGATGGTCGGTGGTGCCTTCGAGCATGGGAGGCAACAGGCGGCGATGCGTCGTCAGATCCAGGATGTCGAGGGCTTCGTCGGAATAGTTGCGCGACCGAAAATCGCCGAAGGTGAAGGTTCCCTCGGAGGGATCCGTGGCGCGTTCGCCTGTCATCTTGAAGTAGAGCCAATCCTTGCAATGCAGGGCGGTCGCCGCCCGCTCCAGCATGCTGGGATGGTTCCTTTTCATGAAGGCAAGCTGGGCGCCTTGCTGGCAGGAATTCAGCCCCGTGCCGGTCAGCTCGAACCGCCTGCGATCCCGGGGATCGGCGCGCATCTCGTCGACCAGATGTCCGGCGCGGGCATCGAGCCACAGCCAGGCGCGCGAGACAGGCAAGCCGTCGCCATCGATCAGCCAGGTTCCGTCGCCCTGCCCGGTGATGGCAACCGCTGCGGTTCGTTGCGCGAGGTCGGGAACCTTGGCCGCGAGATCGCGAACGGTCCGCGCCATGTCGCGCCAGGTCTGGTCGAGGTCCTGCTCGGCGCCGCCGCCTTCCAGCGTGACGAAGCTGTTGGGCACCGACGTCATGGCGAGCTGCTGCCCGGACAGGTCGAAAGCGATCGATTTGATCACCGACGTTCCCGCGTCGATGCCGATCAGCAGGTCTTTCATGCCGCAAATTCCGGTTGGTTGCGAAGGCAGTTCACGAGGGTAGTCATTTCGTAGAAGAGGCAGGGAGTGTCCGCAAGGACACCCCCTGTGCAGGTTTCATTCCGACAGCACGAAGGGAGCGGTGTACTTGTCGACATTGTCCTTGGTGATGAGAAGGCAATCGAACAGCTGCTTCTCGGTCGCCGCACCGGTGGCTCCGGTCTTGATGAACGAGTCCGCCTGCTGCACGGCCTTGGCCGAGAAGATGGCGACAGGCTGAAGCACGGTGTACTGCAGTTCGCCGGACTTGATCGCCGCAACCGCATCCGGGGAGCCGTCGAAGCCGCCGACCTTGATGCCAGCGAGCTTGCCCGCTTCCTTCAGCGCCGCAACCGCGCCGAGCGCCATCTCGTCATTGCCGCTGATCACGGCGATGATGTCGGGATTGGCCTGCAGCATGCTCTGCATCTTGTCGTGGCCCTGGGTACGATCCCAGTTGGCGACCTGCGAAGCAGCCTTTTCGAGATCCGGGTACTGGCTCAGCACAGTCGCGTACCCGTTCGAGCGCGTGGCGGCGTTGTTGTCAGACGGGGCGCCGAGCAGTTCGACATATTTGCCCTTTTCGCCGACGGCCTGCACCCACTGCTGGGCACCGAGAGCAGCACCCTGCGCGTTGTTGGAAACGAGCTGACCCTTGGCGAGGCCTTCCTGATTGATCTCGGCATTGACGAGGAACACCGGGATGTTGGCTGCAATCGCCTTCTTCACCGCACCGACAGAGCCGTCAGCGTTGGCCGGATCGAGGATGATCGCCACCGACTTGTTGGTGATGGCGGTGTCGATCAAATTGCTTTCGGTATTGGTATCGCCCTTGTGGGCGCCGACATTGGCTGTATAGCCAAGCTTCTCGGCCTCGGCCTTGGCGACGTTGCCCTCAGTCAGCCAGTAGGGGTTGGCCGGATCGTTGACGATGATCGAGATCAGGCCCGCGGCTGACGCGGCGGCCGTGAACCCGACGACCATCGCGGCGGCGAGCAGACTTTTCAGCATGGTTTTCATGTACATTCCTCCAATGATTACGCGGTGTTGCTGCCAGTTCACCTGGCAGTCTTCCCTTGGGCAGGATTGGCCGGTTCGGCCTTCCCCCGTTTCTGAGAAGTCGGTTGGCCACCTGTCGCGCTTGGGAGCTTGCTACGGCGGCGATACTGAACGGCATTGAGGAGCACGGCGAGCACGATGACCGCGCCCGTGAACACTGTCTGCCAGTAGGATGAGATGCCGATGATCACCAGACCGTCGGACAGGAAGCCGATGACGAAGGCCCCGAGCAGGGTTCCGCGGATGTTGCCACGGCCGCCGGTCAGTGCCGCGCCGCCGATGACGACGGCCGCGATGGCCGTCAATTCGTAGGTGGTGCCCGCGGTCGGTCCCGCCGACGTCAACTGCGATGACAGGATCAGGCCGGCAATAGCGGCGCAGATGCCTGACAGCACATAGACCGAAATCTGCACCGTCTTGACCGGAACGCCGGACAGTTCGGCCGCGCGCTCGTTGCCGCCCGAGGCGTAGAGCCAGCGCCCGAAGGCGGTGCGGTTCAAGACGATGCTGCCGATCAGCGCGATGACCACGAGAACCACGACGCCCGTCGGCACGCCGAACAAGCGGTTGAAGCCAAGCGCATCGAAGCCGGTGTTTCCGAGCTCCGGCTTGCCGCCGAGATTGTTATAGGTCAGGCCGCTGGTCATCAGCAGTGCCAGGCCGCGCGCCATGTACATGACGCCGAGCGTGGCGACGAAAGCCGGAACCTTGAAGCGCGCGATGAGCACGCCGTTGATCAGCCCGACGACGGCGCCCAGCATGCAGGCCAGCACCGCAACCACCCAGACCGGCGGATAGAGAACGACGCCCAGCCAGGTCAGCGTCACCCCTTGCATCAGGAATCCGGCAACGACGCCGGCCAAACCCAGCGTCGACCCCACCGACAGATCGATGCCGCCATTGAGGATGACGAGCAGCATGCCGATCGCGAGGATTCCGAAGATGGCGACATGGGAGGCCATGGTCAGGAAGTTCGCCACCGAGAGGTAGTAGGGCGACAGGATCGAGAAGACGACGATGATGACGATCAGGGCAAAGAAGGCCCGGCCCTCGAGCAGCAACTTGGCGAGATCGAAGCCTTCGCTCGCGCTTGGACTGGACTGTTTTCTGGCCTGGCTGACGTCGGTCATGGGTCTGGGCTCCGAAATTCTGGTGATCAGGCGACCACGGCTTCGCCGGAGGCGGCCATGATCTGCTCTTTGGTGGCGTTGGCGCCGAATTCAGCTGAAATCCTGCCACGCCGCATGACGACGATGCGGTGGGCAATGCTGAGGCATTCGTTGACCTCAGAGGTCGAGAAGACGACCGCAAGCCCTTGAGCGGCGCGTTCGCTCAACAAGCGGAAGACCTCGGCCTTGGCGCCAACATCGATGCCGCGGCTCGGCTCGTCGAGGAGGATGACCTTGGGGTTGGTCGTCAGCATCTTGCCGATGACGACCTTCTGCTGATTACCGCCAGACAGCGATCCGATCATGGCGTTGCCACCAGCGGTCTTGACGGTCACCTTGCGGATCGAGTCTTCGACCAGCTCTCGCTCCCTGGAACGGGACAGAAACAGTCCCTTGGCGAACGCCTCGATGCTGGCAAGCGAAAGATTGCGGCCGACGGTCATGGTTTGCACCAGCCCGTCGCGCTGGCGGTCCTCGGGGACCAGCACAAGCCCTCTGGAGATGCGCTGGGCAATGCTCAACCCCGAGACGTCCTCGCCTTCCAGCAGCGCGCGGCCGCCCGCCATCGGCACCCGTCCAGCGACGGCCTCCAGCAACTCCGTGCGCCCGGCGCCCATCAGCCCGTAGATGCAGACGATCTCGCCGGCCCTGACGTCCAGCGACAAGTGATCGACGACGGAATAGCCCGAGCCCGAAGTGTCAACGACGCTGACGTCCTCGATCGAAAGGGCGACCTCGCCGAACGCATGACCGGTCGGCGGCGAGCCGAGATCGAAGTTCTCACCGACCATGTTGCGCACGATCCACTCGAGGTCGATGTCCCTGGCCTCGGCCGTCGCCGTTATGGCGCCGTCGCGCAGGACAACGGCGTAGTCGGTGATCTGCAGCGCTTCTTCGAGGTGATGTGAAATGTAGACGATGGAGACGCCGCGGCTGGTCAGATCGCGGATCACCTTGAACAGCACCTCGACCTCGGTTGCACTGAGCGCGGAGGTCGGCTCGTCCATGATGAGGATGCGTGAATCGACCGACAGCGCCCGCGCGATCTCGACGATCTGCTGTTGACCCAGGCGCAGATCCTCGACGAGAGTCATCGGGTCGATGTCCTCTTCGAGATCGGCCATCAGCGCGCGCGCCTGGCGCGATTCTTCGGCGAAGTCGAGGCCGGTTCTGGTGCGCAGTTCGCGGCCCATGAAGATGTTGTCGCGAACGCTGAGGTTCGGCGCCAGGCTGAGTTCCTGGTGGATGATCGAGATGCCGCGATCGCGCGCGTCCGAGGATGAGGAAAAGCTGACAAGATTGCCGTCGAGCACGATGTCGCCGGATGTCGGCGTGACGACGCCGGACAGGATCTTCATCAGCGTCGACTTGCCGGCGCCGTTCTCGCCGAACAGCGTCGTGACTTTGCCGCGATGGATGTCGAAATTGACGCCCTTGAGCGCATGAACGCCGCCATACGACATGACGATGTTGCGCGCCGAAAGCACGGCGTCGCCGGTCGCGGGTCCGGTGTCTGCAGCCGCGCTCATTTGACCTCCAGCCTCACCGGAGTGACCAGCCAGCTCTTCGGGTTGACCAGCTTGAATGCGCCGACCACCGATACGGTCTTGCCGGTCAAGGTGCTGGTGTCGACCTTGGCCAGGACTTCCTTCTTCATCTCGTTGTTCAGCGCCGAACCGGCGTCCTGGTATTCGATCTGGTTGGTGAACTGGCCGAATGTGATCTTGCCGGTGGCGTCGCGAAGCTCGGTGCCGTTGATCGCCGGTCCCGTCTGCACGCGAATCATCAGCGTGTCCGGCACACCTTCGACGGCGACCTTGTAGATGCCCGATTTTCCTTCGCCGACGACACCGGTGAACTTCACCGAGATGACCGGCCCAACGCCCGCCGGCACGCCATATTCCTTTTCCGCCGTTGCCCTGTCCTTGGTGATCGCCGTCGCCACCGTTACCGCGTCGACGGCACGCGCTTCGACATCGGCCTGCACCTTGGGAAACTCCGACTTGCCGTAGTCAGCGGCGGAAAACACGGCGCTGCGGACATCGCCGGCAGAGCCGATCCTGACCACCTTGGTGTCGAGCGCCATGGCGCCGAGCAGGACGACAACCGCGGCGCCGGCAAGTGCCCGACGCAGGGCGGGCGAAGCCGGCCTGGTCGATGCGGTGGCGGCTTTCGCGCTCATGACGCAACCGCCAGCAAGGCAGATCCGCGCTTGTCACGCATTTGACGATCCTCCGTTCACATGGCGCTTCGCGCCATTGGGTTTGTTCTGTTCGACAAGGGCACGAGCGGTGGACTCGTCGGTGATCAGGCCGCTCAGATAGCGGCTTTCGAGCACCGCCTCGATGGCGCGTATTTTCACCTTGCCGCCGGCAACAGCGACGATCCGGCGACCTTTCAACTGGTCCCGCGGAAGCGCCAGAATCCTGTCCGACAACGCCGTTTCCACCGGGCGCCCCTTGTCGTCGAAGAAGTGGGCGAGCAGCTCGCCGACGCCGCCATCGCGTTTGACCTCATCGATTTCGGAATGTTCGATCATGCCGGTAGCGACCAGCGAAGCTTCCCGCTCGGCGGTCCCTATGCCGACGAACATCAGGTCGGACCGGCTTGCGAGGTCGAAGACATCGCTGATGCCGCGCTGACCAAGCAGCACTTCACGGTCCTCGGCGGTGTTGGCGACGAAAGGCACCGGCATCACATAGGCCTGCGCGCCGGTCCGCTCGGCCAGCCGATGCATGACGTCGTGCGGGTTGGCCGCGAATTTGCGCGTCACACCGCCAAGCAGCGAGACGAAACGGATATGGCCAGCGGCGGTGCGCGTCAGATACTCGACGCTTGCGGCAAGAGTACGGCCATGGCCGACGCCGATCAGCATGTCCTCGCCGCGATCGATCTCTCGTTTCAGAAACTGAGCGCCGGCGATCCCAAGCGCCTTCAGCGGCAGCTCGTCCTGATCGAGATCAGGAACAACCTCGCAGTAGTCGAGCCCGTAAGCAGTGATCAGCTGCTGCTCGAGGTCGATGCATTCGCCGACATCGCCGTCGATGATCACCCTGACAAGGCCATCCTGGGTGGCCCGGGTGATGAGCCGATGCGCCTTGAGGCTGGTCAGGCCGAGCCGCTTGGCCACCTGGGCCTGCGTCAGACCCCCGGCATAGTGAAGCCAGGCCGCGCGGGTGGCGAGGCTGGACTCATGATCGCGGTTAGTGGCTCCGCCGGATTTCAAGACATCTCCTCCCTGAGATGATATTATTATCTTTGTGTGCAAAAATTTTCACATCCCTGCATCGCTGTCAATCCCTCGCCGGATTTGGCGCATGCACATATGGGGAATCCACAGGTCTCGCCCTTCCCGAAACGCCGGTCTGCCGGCATTTCGGCGGGCAACATCGACCTATTAGGAGGTGAGCATGTTACTCGATCATACGGCTATGTTAATTTAACGTCAATCTGTGTTATTTCGTGCCTGAGCCAGTAGAATTGCACAGCCATCGGCTATCTAATTTTTTGCTAACTAGCTGTTTCTCCATAATAATATCTGACATCGACAAAATCCCAATCCACCTGTGAGTTGAGCGATTGGGGATGCGACGCATCCTTAGGCAAACCGACCGGATTGCCTTGGGAAAGAGCATCGGCGACGGAATGATCAGCCCAGCCGCATCAGGTTCCGGTCCTCGAGTTCCAGGGCGGCGGCCTCGACTTCCTCTGCGAGGCGCCCGGCGCTCCAGCCCAGCGCCCGTCCGGCAATCGTCGCAATCTCCTGCAGATCCCGGCCCGTCAGTGACCCTGATATCGCCAGGGTGCTGCGGCGCATGACGATATCGGCCAGATGTTCGACGAACTCGGTGCGGACGATGTAGTCAATTTCCGATCGGCTGTAGCTTTCTGAATCCGGCAGTCGGCCCTCATCATCCGGCTCATGTGTGGCGATCTGCGTGGCTCTGGTGCCATATCGCGACAGCAGCGCCTCGAGACGCCGTTCTCCAGCGCCCGTCTCCGAGTGAGCCAGAGCCAGCCAACTTGCTCGCGCTGCAGCATCAGCCGGGAAATCCCTGCCGCCGCCGATCGGCATGGTCTGCGTCGTCACCTTGCGGCTGCGCTGCAGGCGGCCGAGCACGGTGTCGGCGACTTCCTCGGCGAAGCCGCGAAAGGTCGTCCACTTGCCGCCGATCAGCGAGATGACTGCGAAAGGTCTGTTCCGATCCGGCTCGGCGACGGGCGCCGAGTGGTCACGGCTGATCAAGCCGGGCACCGATGCATCCGAGGCCGGCAGCGGCCGGATGCCGCTATAGGCATAGACGATCTGGTCGCGCCCGAACGCCATCCCCGGCAGCAGCGTCCGTACGCTGTCGAGCAGGTATTCGACTTCGTCAGGTTCGCAGCGCACCGCGTCGGGGTTGTCGGCCTTGATGTCGGTGGAGCCGACCAGCGCCAGGCCGAGATAGTCGTAGACAAGGCAGATGCGGCCGTCATCGGCTTCGAAATACAGCATGCGTCCGGCCAGGCTTTTGACCAGCTCGTCGTGCTTCAACAGGATGTGCGAGCC
Organism: Mesorhizobium sp. M7A.F.Ca.MR.148.00.0.0; assembly: GCF_003997735.1. Classification (NCBI taxonomy): domain Bacteria; kingdom Pseudomonadati; phylum Pseudomonadota; class Alphaproteobacteria; order Hyphomicrobiales; family Phyllobacteriaceae; genus Mesorhizobium; species Mesorhizobium sp. M7A.F.Ca.MR.148.00.0.0. The sequence continues at coordinate 17,122 of NZ_RZTB01000057.1, forward strand.
CTTGGTGCCGCCGATCATCTTCGACGGCGCGCCTAGCAAATCGTTGACATCGTCGATCCATGGACCGGCGGCATTGACCACCAGCTTCGGCCGCACCGAAAAGGCCGCGCCGTTTTCCGGCTGGAAGGTCAGCACGCCATCGGCGGACTTCGCCAGCTCCGTGTAGTTCGCGCTGGCCGAGGCCGCGTTTGCCTGCAGCCCATCGAGGATCAGTTCGAGTACCAGCCTTTCGGGGTGGCTTATCTTGGCGTCGTAGTAGGTGCCGGTGGCGACGATCGAGGGGGCGAGCGCCGGCATCTCACTGAGCGCCTGGCGCCGCCCGACCATGCGGTGACGCGGCATGACCTGGTTTCGCGAGCCATAGAAATCATAGATCATCAGGCCGATCTTGATCAGGACGGCGCCACGGCTGCGCGGCGCGCTGGTTGAGCCGAACAGCGTCCGCAGCGCCGCCAGCATGCCCTTGCTCCAGGAGAAGATCGGGATGACCGTTGGCAGCGGGCTGACATAGTGCGGCGCGTTTTTCAAAAGCAAATTGCGTTCGAGCGTCGACTGCGCCACCAGCCTGAACTCGCCGGTTTCGAGATATTTCAGACCGCCATGAATGAGCCGCGATGGCGCAGCACTCGTGCCGGAGCCGAAATCCGCCTTGTCGACGATCAGGCAGCTGACGCCTTGCGCGCACAGATCGCGAAACAGCCCTGCCCCGTTGATGCCGGCGCCAAGAATGACGACGTCGACCTCCCCGGCTCCGGCCATGGCGGCCAGACGCCCGGCTGGATTTTCCGTACGTATTGCTTCGCTCGAGCTCATGGCGCTTTCGTCTTGACGATGCGCAGCTTCACGCCGGCCCGTTCGAGGGCTTGCGCCCGCGCATCGCCCAGGCCTTCGGTCGCCAGCACGACATCGAAGCTGGTCAGATCATCGAAGACATGCAGCGCGATCCTGTCGAACTTGGCATGGTCGATCAGAAGGATACGCTTGACCGATGCGGCCATCATCGCCTGCTTGACCCGCACGACATTGGGATCCTGGATAAAGGCGGTGGTTCCGGTGATGGCCGAAGCCGAACAGATCAGCACATTGGCGCGAAGCTGTGCCACCGCGTTCTCGCAGACGATGCCGATATAGGCGTTGTAGGTGTTGTGGTACTGGCCGCCGAGACAGATGAAGTCGAGTTCGTCGACATGGGTCAGCAGTGCAGCCGTCGCCACTGAGTTGGTGATGACGGTCAGCGGCTTGACGTCGAGCAGGAGCGTAGCGACCGCATTTGCCGTTGACGAATCGTCCAGCATCACCACCTGGCCAGCTTCGATATAATCGAGTGCTGTCCGCGCCAGCGCATCCTTTTCGGCCCGGTTGACCGTCACCCGGTAGCGGAAGGCGCTTTCGTAGAGACCGGAAGGCTGAACCGTGACCGCACCGTGCAGCTTGCGCAACACGCCCTGCTGCGCCAGCCGGTCGATGTGCCGGTGGATGGTCATGCGCGATACGCCGAAATGCTCGACCAGATCGTCGATGCGTACCTGGCCGAGCTTGATCACATAGTCGGCGATCTCTTCGCGTCGTTCGTCGGCCTTGATCATGCGGTCCCCTCGGTGTCTGGCCGCGCCAGCTTCTCGATGTCGGGCCAATGCGGCACGAGCGCACCGGCTATGCGGCCATAGAGGGAAAAGCGCTCGTTGAACACAGCACTCGAGGCCGGCACTGGCTCGTATTGGCGCGCCGTCATGCCGACCTGCCGGGCGCCTTCTTGCGGCGTCGCGAAGATGCCAACCGCCGCACCAGCGCAAAGCGCAGCGCCAAACGCCGCAGCCTCGTCGGTCGAGGTGACGGTGACCGGGGCGTTCAGCACATCGGCAAACATCTGGACGAAGGCCGGATTGCGCGAGCCGCCGCCGGTCAGGCGGATTTCGCTGATGGCAAAGCCGTCGCGCAAGGCTTCGACATGGGTACGATGATTGAAAGCAATGCCCTCCAGAACCGCCTTGAGCATATCGCCACGATTGTGCCAGCCATGAAGGCCGACAAAGCTGCCGCTGGCGACATCGCCAAAGGGGGAGCCGAACAGATAGGGATGAAACAGGATGGTCGACCGCTTTTTAAGCGCCTCGTCGATCTCTGCTGCCAAAACCTCGTGGATCGAGCCACCACCGACCGATGCCCTCTCCTGTTCCGAGCGGCAGAACGTGTCGAGAAACCAATCGTAGTTCGCGGTCGAGGCCGGCGAGATCGCCATGTTGTTCCAGCGGCCGGCGTCGATGGCGTTGCGACAGAGCCAACGCGGGTCGACGCGCGGTTGCGAAGAGACCACTTCGTTGATGGAATAGGTCCCGGCGACAATGGCAAGCACACCCTCCTCATGGCCGCCCATGCCAAGTGCGGAGGCAGTTACGTCATGCAGGCCGCTCGCCACCGGTGTCCCCTTGGCAAGGCCGGTCATGTCGGCGGCCTCGGCGGTAACGTGGCCGGCGATCTCGGCCGAATGCGCCATCGGCGGCAGCGCGTCGAAAAGATCGTCCAGTTCGAAGATGCGCATCGCTTCCAGCGCGTAATCCTGCGTGCGGAAATCCGTGAATGAGGTGCTGGCCTCGGTACGGTCGGTGCCGATCGTGCCGGTCAGGCAAAAGCGCAGCCAGTCCTTGCAGGCCAGTATATGCCCGATGCGGCCATAGCGGTCGGGTTGGTTCTTCCTGATCCAGGCCAGCAGCGCCGACGGAGCCGAAACGTGCGGCGCCTGTCCGGTACGCGCCAACGCATTTTGGAAGACCCCATCCGCCGACCATTGTTCGACAATCTCGCCGGCGCGGCTGTCAAGCGACAGGATACCGGGGCCTAGCGGCCGGCGATCCTTGTCGAGCAAATAGAGACCGTCGCCGTGTGCGGTCGCCGCCACCGCCTTGATATCGTTGGCGGGCCGGCCGCACAATGCGATCGCTTCGCGGATGGCATCGGCGGTGGCTTGCCATAGCCTTGCCATGTCGCGCTCCACCCAGCGCGCATGGGGCATCGACTGCGGGACGCGCCGACGCGCCACCGACAACTGCGTCCCATCGGCATCGAAGATCACCGCCTTGGTGACCGTGAGACCGTTATCGATTCCGAGCAGACTGGGCATGGGCGCCGCCGCTTTCAGCAACTGGTGAAGGGCGCTGCAAGGCAATCCTGCAGGGTGGGATAGAGATGACAGACATGACGACAATCAACGAGCAACGGTGATACAAAAGCGACGCATCCGACGCGGT
>NZ_RZTB01000057.1:20613-36416 GCF_003997735.1 Mesorhizobium sp. M7A.F.Ca.MR.148.00.0.0
CGCCGCTTCGGCGCCGTTCAAAGAAAACGCGACGACTCAAGAAGCTCAGCCACCCCGTCCAGTTCCTTGTGCAGGCGATGCCAACGACGGTCGAGATAAACCAGCGAATGCGCCTCCGGAGGGACCTCGTCCGGCAGCACCTCGCCGTCAAGGAGTTCGGCCGCGACAAGCGTCGCGCCCTCGATTGGCAGAACGCCGAGCCGACGGGCGCGGAACCAGGTCGAAACGCCGGTATAGCGCGGTTCGCCGGTGGGCAGCCGCGCCCAGGCGCCTCCCGGCGGGAAACGTTCCGCGCCGCTCGACGCGCAGAGCTGCGCCAGGTCGATATCAGTGAAGCGCAGCAGGTGGATCACCATGGTCTCGGCCCGCAGCAAGGGCTCGGATGAAGTCGATTTCATCGAGAGCGAGAAAGCGACGACCGGCGGCGCGGCACTTACCGAGATCAGCGAGGATACGGTCATCGCCACCGGCCTGTCGCCGGGATCGGCCGTGATCACGGCAACACCGGCCGGATGGTGGCGAAAGGCTTCGCGGAAGGCGTTGGTCATTGGATGCGGGAAGCTCATCGACGTCTCTCTTCTGCAGCGTGAATAGGGGCCGGACGGCGTCTGCCGTCCGGCCCCTGCGGACTACTTCTTCTCGATCAGGTCGTAGAACTGCCAGGTGCGATCGCTCCACAGCCCGCCGATGTCGCGACCGGCCGAGGTGACGATCGACGGCGCGATCGTGAAATGGTTGGCCGCCACCATCATCTCGCGGAAGGTGCGCTGGATCACACCGGCGCGCAGCGACGCGCCGCCGCCGGCGCGGTAGGCGAAATTGCAGATATCCACGCCAACCTCGTGAATCTCGGATTTAGCCAGATGGACAAGGCTGATCTGTCGCGTCGATACGCTGTTGCCGGCCTCGACCGTCGCCTCGATGTCGCGCCAGACTTCGAAAACAAAGGCGCGGGCAGCGCGATAGCGGGCTTCGGCGCGGCCATAATCGTGCCAGAACTTCTCGCTCTCGCCGATCAGGCCGGCGCGACCCGATTTGCTGCGGGCGAACTTGGCGATCTCGTCCAGCATCCGCCGCCCAGTGCCGAGAGCCCAACCGGTATGCCCGATTGCGGCGAGGCCGACGACACCGAGACTGAAGAACTCCTTCTGACGCAGCGGCGGTGCGGTCAGGATCGGGAAAACGAGATCGTCGGCGATGAAGACGTCCTCGGCCGCATAGTCGATGCTGCCGGTGCCGCCGAGGCCCAGAACGTCCCAATTGCCGAGCTGCTTGTGCTGAGAGATCGGGGCATGGGCGCACATGATGATCAAGTTGCCCTTCTCGTCCTTGGCGGGCTTGCCGGTGCCGTCGTCGACGAAGGCGGCACTGTGGCTGTAGGTGGCGTGGCTGAAGCCGCTGCCATAGCTCCACTTGCCATTCAGCCGGTAGCCGCCATCGACTTTCTTCAGCATACCGAGCGGCGCGCCCTGCCCCGAGAACCGGTTTTCGGTGCCCGGCGCGAACAACCGCTCGACCGCGCTGTCCGGCAGAAAGGCTGCCGACATCGCACCGATGCAGCAATGCACCATGGAAACCCAACCAGCCGCCCCAGAGTGCCAGGTGATCGCCGCCAGCAGTTCGAGACCCTGGGTGGGTCGCAGCTGCGCACCGCCGAGGCTCTCCGCGGCGAAGATATGCGACATGCGCAGCGGCTTCAGCAGCTCGAACGTGGCCGCAGTCAGTTCGCCATTCTCCTCATCGGCGGTGGTGTTGGCTTCCAGGGCCGGCCCGATCTCCGTGATCTTGCTGAGCAAGTCGCGATAGTCGGTGGTCGTCCCCCACGAGCCGTGCTTGATGGGTTTGTTCATTGTCTTCTCCTCCTTTTCAAATGCGGTCAGCCGGCGAGGAAATCGCCGATCTTCCTGAGTGTTTCGGGTTTCTCCTGCATGACGAAATGGCCGGCATCCTCGACCAGGATCAGGCGTGCGTCGGGCAGGGCTTCGACGAAGAGCGGCGCCTGGCCAGCCGGCAGCAGACGGTCCCTGGTGCCCCAGACGACCAGCGTCGGATTGGCGATACGCACCAGAAAGCGCCGCAGGTTAGGATGGCCCATGCCGAACGGCGCCAGCAGCCGGCCGAGCGTGTCGCCTTCGCGGACGCGGTCGGCGCCGAAGGCCTCGGCAAAGGCGGGGTCTGAGCCGTCCGGGAAATAGCGCAGCGCCACCGAGACGTCATGCGCCAGATAGGCCGGCAGCTCCTGCGGCGCGACCGCGCCCAGATCGGTGGCCGGATGCGCGGGGTCGTTGAGCCCGGCGGGAGCGATCAGCACCACCTTGTCGAAACGCTCGCGCGCAAGGCCGGCGAGCTCGGTCGCCATCCAGCCGCCCGTGGAAAAGCCGATGAGATGAGGCTTCTCCGGCAGGTTCAGAACATCGAGCAGGTTCAGGTAGTGCAGAACCATGTCGGACATCCCAGCCACATGCGGCGCCGGGCCAGAAAAGCCGAAGCCCGGATGGCTCGGGCAGAGCACGCGGAAGCGGTCGGCGAGGCCCTCCGCGAAGCCGAAGCCTTCAAGCGTCGAGGCGCCGTGCAGGAACAGCACGGGCTTGCCTCTACCGATGGCCTTCACCACCGTTTCCGTGCCGCCGATATCGTATTCGAGGGTTTCGAATTGAACGGCCATTTTCACTCTCCTCAAACAGGTGCGGCCTCAAACAAGGTCCGGCTGGATCAGCACTTTGCATTGCGTGGTGCGGCGGCGAAGGCTCTCGAATATCTGCGGAACTGGCGAGAGGTCGATCCGGTCGGTGACCAGAGCTTGCGGTGCGAAAGGTCCGCCGCGCAGCGCATCGAGGGCGACGCCGAATTCGTTGCGCTGATGGAAGAAGACCGAGAACAGCAGGTTCACTTCCTTGGTCAGCGCAATGAACGGATCCCATTCGTCGCCGCCGATACACAAGCCGACGCCAACCACCGTGCCCTGCAGCCGCACCGCTTCGACCGCCGCGCCGATGAGGCCGCGCTTGCCGACGCATTCGAAGACGACGTCTGGCGCTCCGCCGCAGAGATCGGCGAGGTTCTCGGTCAGCTTTTCGCCGGAAAGCGCGAAGCCGGTCGCGCCGAGAGCAAGCGCACGCTCGCGCTGATGACCGTGGATGTCGGCCACCACGACACGCGACGCCCCCATCCGCCGTGCCCAGAAGGCGACGAGCAGTCCGATCGGCCCGGCGCCCAGGATGGCGACTCGATCCCCCGGCTTCATGCCCGAGCGGACGATGCAATGCAGAGCGACCGACAATGGCTCGGCCAACGCACCATCCTCGAGCGCCACATCGTCGGGCAGGATATGACACTGGCGCGCGGCCACGGTCGCGTATTGCGCATAGCCGCCGCCGATCAGCTCCATCTCGCGACAGCGCGCCGGATCGCCGCGCTCGCAGGCCTCGCAGTGTCCGCAACCGCGCATAGGCGCGACGGCGACACGGTCACCGATCCGAAGGCCTGTTGCCTCCGATCCGACCGCGACGATGTCCCCAGAGAATTCATGGCCGAGCACGAAGCCTGCCTCGATGCCGAAAGGCACGGGGTCCTCGGTGATATGCAGATCGCTGCCGCAGATGCCGCAGGCGGCGACACGCAAGACGACCTCGCCCGGTGCCGGCGTCGGGTCCGGCACCGTGCCGATCCGCAGCGGGACGCCGACCCTATCGAAGATGGCGGCTTTCATGAATCCTCCTCGTCAGCGGTTCGGGTCGACAAGCTTGCGCCGGATCGGGAACCATGGTGCATCCCACCGTTTCGACATCAGGCCCCAGATGCCCGTCCGGGCGTAGAGCGCGACCAGAAGCGTCATCAGGCCGAGGACAACGAAATAAGTCGCGCCGTATTCGCCGAACCAGCGGTCCGCGATGAAGAAAATCAGGGATCCGATCAGAACGCCCTCGATGGAGCCGATTCCGCCGACCATGACGATGAAGATCGCGACGTTGGCCCACATCGGATCGAAGGCCGAACCCGGGGTGATGCGGAGCTGCGCCATGAAATAGATCGCCCCGGCAAGACCGCAGCCGACCGCCGACGCGACGTAGATCAGGAAGCGCAGCTTGACGACATTCACGCCCTGGCTGGCGGCCGCGACCGGATTGTCGCGCATGGCGATCAGCGCAAGGCCGAAGCGCGAGCGAAGCAGCCAATAGCTGCCGCCCAGCGTGACGAGCAGCATCCCCGCGCAGAGCAGCGACATGGCGACATTCCGCTCGAAGGCCGAATAGTCCTTCATCACGCGAAGCGACATGCCCGCGCCGGAATTGACGAGCGGCAGGTTCGAGGCGGTCAGCCGGAAGACCTCGGCCACCACCCATGTGCCGATCGAAAAATAGGGACCATCCAGGCGATGCAGCAGCAGGTAGATCGGCACGGCCAGCGCGGCCGGCACCAGCAGCGAAAGGAAGACCGCCACAAACGGATTGATGCCGTAAGTCTGGGCCAACACGAAGAGCGCATAGCCGGCCGCTCCCATGAAGGCATGCTGACCCACCGAGACGAGGCCGGCATAGCCGGCGAGCAGGTTCCACATCTGAGCGACGGCGATGTAGCAGCACAGCACCAGAATCGACCGGATCGTGCCGGTCGAGGCCCACCATGGCATGGCGGCGACACCGATCAGCGCCAGCACAGCCAGCGTCATCGCGATGCGACCGGACCGGGTCTGGCGTTGGACCAGGACCTCAAGCACCTCGGTTGCCACATAGGGGATCGCACTCATGACAATGCCTTTCCGAACAAGCCCTGCGGGCGGGTCGCCAGCACGATCAGGAAGACGATATGTCCGGCGAGCACGCCGAAGCCCGGATCGATGCGGAAGCCGATGGCCTGCGAGATGCCGAGCACCATCGAGCCGGCGAAGGCGCCCCATACCGTTCCCATGCCGCCGATGATCACCGCTTCGAAGGCGTAGATCAGTTGGGCAGGTCCGTCGGCCGGCGCGACGGTCGACCGCAACGCCTGGAAGACGGCTGCAAAGCCGAGGATGCCGACCGCCGCAGCCGTCGCCATCGCATAGACGGCGCGCGGGTTGATGCCGGTCATCGCCGCCGCCTCGACATCGGCCGACGCGGCGCGGAGCGCCCGGCCGAAGCGCGTGCGCTTCAGCGTCAGGTCGAGGCCCCATGTCAGCCCCGTGGCGACGGCCAGCACAATCAGCGGCAGGAGGCCGATATAGATACCGCCGATCTCGATGGATTGGCTCTCGATGCCATGGCCGGGCAGCGACCGGCTGTTCGCGGACCATATCTGGAGCATCAGGTTTTGCAGTGCGATCGACAGTCCGAAGGTGGCGATCAGCGAGGGCAGCGGATCGCTGCCCACCACGCGGTTCAGCACGGCCTTCTGCAGCACCCAGCCCATCAGCACCGCGAGCGGCACCAGTAAGATCAGCACAGGCAGCGGTCCCAGACCCCAGGCCGTGGCTATCGAAATGCCTATCAGCGACAAAAGGATCACCAGATCGCCATGGCTGATGTTGACGATCCGCATGACGCCGAACATCAGCGCCATGCCGAGCGCATACTGGGCATACATGCCGCCCAGCAGGACTCCCTGCACCAAGGCGTCAAACCACTCCATGGCCTGCTCCAAAATAGGCTTTGCCGATCTGCTCACGCGTGATCTCGGCGGACCTGCCGGTCAGGGTCACGCGCCCCTCCAGCATGCAGTAGAGGCGGTCCGTGGCGGTTCGGGCGAGGCCTACATCCTGTTCGACCACGATCATCGCCGTTCCGGTGGCGCGGATTTCGGGCAAGGCGGCATAGATCTCGCGGATCACCTTCGGCGCAAGACCAAGGCTGATCTCGTCGCAGAGCAGCACGCGAGGCTGGCAGAGCAGTGCGCGGCCGATCGCCACCATCTGTTGCTGCCCGCCCGAGAGGCTTTGCACCTGCGTGCGAGCCTTCTCCTTGAGGATCGGGAACAGCTGATGCAGACGCGGCAGCGTCCATCCGCCCTTGGCGCCCATGCGTGCGGCCTGGTCGATGGCGACGCGCAGATTGTCCTCGACCGACATGCCGGTGAAGAGCCGGCGGCCCTCCGGCACGATGGCGACACCCTTCTGGACCATGCGGTCGGTGGTGGTGCCGCCAACGGCCTCGCCGTGCAGCAGCACCATCTCGCGCGCAACCGGGAGCAGGCCCATGATCGAACGCAGGAGTGTGGATTTTCCTGCCCCGTTGGCGCCGATCAATGCCACGGCCTCACCCTGGTGCAGCTCGATGTCGACGCCGTAGAGCGCCTGAAAATCGCCATAGCGGGCCAAGAGCCCGCGGGTGGAAAGAACGGCCGTCATGCCTCGATCCCCATGTAGACGCGCTGGACCTCGGGCAGCGCAATCACTTCGGCTGGCACGCCTTCAGCGATCTTCTCGCCGAAGTTAAGCACCAACAGCCGGTCGGCCACCGCCAGCAGCGCGTGCAGCACATGCTCGATCCACACAATGGTGATGCCGCGGTCGCGTATGCGGCGGACCAGCGCCACCAATGCCTTTGATTCATCGTCGGTCAGGCCGCCCGCGATCTCGTCCAGAAGCAGCAGCTTCGGATCCGACGCCAGCGCGCGCGCCAGCTCCAGCCGCTTGCGATCGAGCAGAGTGAGCGCGCCGGCCGAGACATTGGCCTTGTCGGAGAGCTCGCAATCGCGCAGGACCTGGGCGCAGAAAGCATAGCTCTGCTTCTCGGACCGGCCGCCGCCGAAAGCGGCGGCGACCAGCAGGTTTTCGAAGGTGGTCATGCCGGAATAGGGACGCGGGATCTGATAGGTCCGCCCGATCCCCATCTGGCAGCGCCGGAAGGGCGGCTCGCCGCGAAGCGCGGTGTCGCCGAGCTGGATCTCGCCGCCGGACGTCTTCAAATCGCCGCTGATCATGTTGAACAGCGTCGTTTTGCCCGCCCCATTCGGGCCGAGGATGCCCAGCACCTCGCCCCGATGCACGTCGAAGCTCACCTCATGCAGGACGCGGACAGCGCCGAAGGACTTCGACACGCCGTGCGCTTTCAGCAGGATTTCCCTACCCATAACTCTGCCCGCGTTCCCGCTCATGTCACCAGGCGATCGGCTGGATAGCCTGCTGCGGCGCGAAGAGCTGATTGACAGTGTTGTCGACGATCTTCAGGTCATAAGGCCATTTCTCGCCCTTCACCCACTGGCCGCCGAAGATCGGCGTCTTGCAGATGTTCTTGTGGGGCGAGCCGTCGAACTTGATATGACCGACCAGCGTCTGCAGATCGGTAGCGACCAGAGCGTCACGATTGGCCGCACGGTCGAGCGGATTGGAAGAGCGCTTCAGTATGTCGAGGGCGACCTCGAGCAAGGCATGCGAATAGCCCAGCGGCTGCGTCCACTGGCGCTTCGTATCGGCTTCCCATTGGCTGGCGATGTCGCTGCTGACCTGGCCGGTCAGCGACGACTTGAACGGGAAGGCCGGGGTCCACCAGACCTCCGAGGACATGCCGTTGCCTAGAGGACCCATGGCCTCGACGCCACCCGGGAACAAGAGCGCCGCCGCCACCGTGACCGCCTTCGGCTTGAAGCCCTGCTGGTTGCACTGGGTGACGAAGGTCTTCAGATCGTCGGGATAGGTGATGCCGCCGATGATCTCGCAGCCCTGCTTCTTGAACTCGGCTATCTGTGCGGAAAAATCATTGGTGCGGGGCTGGAAATAGCCGGGCACCACGACCTCGTAGCCGGCCTTGCGGGTCGGCGCTGGCAAGCCATATTCGTCGTTGCCCCAGGTCTCGCCGTCGATGTTCTGGGGGAACAGCATCCCGACCTTCTTGTTGGTCTCCAGATGGTTCCAGAGCCCGACGAAGGTGTTCAACGCCTCGTCGAGGCCCCAGAAGAAGTGATAGGTCCAGTCGAAGGTCTGCTTGCCGCCGCCGCGCGGCATGATCACCGCTTGCCAGGGAGCGCCCGAGGAAATGCAGGGGGTCTCATAAAGCTCGGCCTGCTCGGCCGCGGGCAGGATCGTGTCGGTGGTCGAGGCCGGCACGAGCAGATGCACCTCGTCGTTCAGGATCAGATTGCCGGCGATTTCCGATGCCTTGTTCGGATTGGACTGGCTGTCGCGGTCAAGAATCTCGATTTCGTAAGTATTGCCGTCGGCGCATTGCAGCTGGCCGCCGAGCAGGGCGCGGATCTTCTGCAAGGTGTAGCCATCCGTTTCACCAAACAGGGCGAGCGGTCCGGTCGTCGGGCTGAGATAGCCGAGCTTGATCTTCCCCGCCGTCGCGGCGCGCACATAGGCCGGCATGCCAAGCGTGCTGGCGGCAAGGCCGGCTCCAATCCCCTTCAGGACGCTTCGGCGGCTGGGCCGCAAGCCCGATTTCACCAGTCTGTTGTAGTAGCTCATCGTCGGTTCCTCCCTGGGTTAAGTTTCTCCGGCCCACGGGACCGGTCTCAGTTCAAAGCGGCTTCAGGTCATCCTCAGCAGTGAGCCGCCATCGATTACGATCAGCGAGCCCGTGACGTAGGACGCGGCCGGCGACGCCAGATAAAGCGCCAGGCCCTTGATCTCTTCCGGGTCGCCGATCCGGCCGATGAGCGACTGGGCCTCGAAGGCCTTGCGGTCCGCCGGATTGCGCAGCCGGCCGCCGGCGATGTTGGTGATGAACGGTCCGGGCAGGATGGCATTGATGCGGATGTTGTAGGCGCCAAGCTCCATCGCCATGTGGCGAACGAGATGGTTCACTGCGGCCTTCGCGGGCATGTAGGGCGTGCCCACGATGCTCTCGTTGATCAGCGATGCAATGGACGACGTGACGATGATCTGGCCGCCGCCATTCGGCTTCATGTGCCGCACGGCATGCTTGATCGTGGTGTAGACCGAGGTCAGGTTGATCTCGATCACCTTGTCCCAGTGCTCATCAGGCAGGTTCTCGATGGCGCCGTCGGGGTTCCTTTCGCCCGTCGGGGTGTTGAAGCCCGGCCCGGCATCGATCCCGGCATTGGCAAACACGACATCGATCGAGCCCGCCTTCCCGGCCACCTTGTCGAAGGCGGCCGCCATGGCCGCGCGGTCGCCGACATCGACGACCTGGCCCCAGACATCGCCACCCGTCGCCCTGATCGCCGCCACGGTCTTCTCCAGCCCGGCAGGGTTCAGGTCGAAGATGCAGACCTTCGCCCCGTGCTCGGCCATGATCTCGGAATAGGCCTGCCCGATGCCGCTGGCGCCGCCGGTGACGATCACCGACTTGCCTCTGACATCGAACATCTTCTCAAGTGCGGCCATCAGTTTCCTCCCTTGCGCGACAGCACGAAATCGAACTCCACGTCGTAGAACGGGGCCGCGACCTCGACCCTGGCGGCGGCTTCGGCGTCCTCGACCTTGCGGAATTCGGCGAGCAGGCTCTTCTTCACGCCGAAGACGGCATCTGAATCGATGTACGGGTCGTCCGGATCGAAGATGTGCGTGGTCAGCGCGTCGAAGCCCTCGGCCTCGACGATGTAGTGAAGATGCGCCGGACGATTGGGGTGGCGGCCTAGCGCGCCCAGCAGCTTGCCGACCGGGCCGTCATCCGGGATCGGGTAGTATTTGGGCTTCACGCCGCGGAACCAGTAACGTCCGTCCGCACCGGTGCGGAACACGCCGCGCAGATTGAAGTCGGGTTGGATGCCCTTCTGCTGCACGTCGTAGAAGCCCTCGTCATTGGCCTGCCAGACGTCGATCTTGGCGCCTGCGATCGGCTTGCCCTCGGTATCGAGGATGCGGCCATGCACGAACATGGGCTCGCCCTTCTGGTCGAGGCAGATGTTGGAGCCCATCGGCAGTTCGGGGGCGTCGGCGACGTGGAAGGGTCCCAGCACCGTCGATTCCGAGGCGCCCGACGGCTTGCGGTTGTTGATCGCATCGACCAGCATCGAGACACCGAGAACATCCGACAGCAGGATGTATTCCTGCCGCCACTCGTTGCAGATCTGGCCTGTCTGCGTCAGGAACATGATCGCGCCGAACCATTCCTCCTGTGTCGGCTCGATCTCCTTCACCGCCTCGTGCAGCTTGCGGGTGATGACCTCCATCACCTCTTTGAGCCGCTCGTCCTTGGCGTTCCTGTTCCGCGCCACCACGACCTCGGCCGAGTTCGCTTCGGTGAAATAGCCGGATTCGTGTTCATCGATCATGCGATCCTCCTCAGCGCGCCAGAACTGATTTCAAGACCCGGCGCAGTTCGGCCGCCGGATCGGCCGCCAGCGTTTCGGAACGCCAGGCCACATGATGGTCGGGACGAACGATCAGGCAGCCGTGGTCGCGGATCTCCCGCGCGCCGGCCCAGTCGCCGGTATGATCCTCGATCGCGCGGCGCGGGCCGATCGCATGGCTGCGGATCGGCAGACCGAGCTCCGCGCCCACCGTCTCCGCCGCTGCGACCCACGCCTCGCCGCCGATGCCGGTCAACAGCGTGAACTCGCCATGCCCGCAAAGATCGAGCGTCGAGACTTTCCTGCCGGAGCGCTCGAAGACCCAGACATGTGGCAAGCGCGCACCGGGCCACGTTGTCGGCGCATAATGCAGCTCGCGATCCTTCTCGAAAGGCGGCTCGCCCTGGCCGTCGGTCACCACCGCGCCGGAGGCATAGCGCTGGTTCATCTCGACGCCATGGGCGTCGAACTCGTACTTCTTGAAGGCGATGGCCTTGCGGAGCGCCTCGCGCTGCGCTTCGGCGACGGGCGTCGCATCGGCGCGAGCCTCCATGTTCCTGTGGATCTTGTCGTGATCCACGCCGCCGTCCATGCCGAGCGCCTCGAAGATCGGTCCGAATTCGGCGATGGACTGGTTCGCCCGTGTCACGATCTGGCGCGCGATCGGTGCGCGCTCGGCCGAGAAGCTGTCCAGAAGCCCGACCCCCGCCTGCCCCTTGATGACCTTGGCAAGCTTCCAGGCGAGGTTGAACCCGTCCTGGATCGATGTGTTCGAGCCGAGCCCGTTCGAGGGCGGATGCCGGTGCGCGGCATCGCCCATGATGAACACCCGCCCCTTCTGCATGTGCGTGGCGAAGCAGTTGTTCACGGTCCAGGTGTTGGCGCCCAGGAGCTCGATCTCGAGCGCGGGATCTCCGACCAGTTGACGCGCGACGCTGGTGGCCAGTTCCGGCGTCACTTCAGGCGGCGGCTGGTTGATGTCGTAGCCCCAGACGATCAGCCATTCGTCCCACGGCCGCACCATGCGCACGAGACCCATGCCGATGCCGCCGACGTCGGCGCCGGGCTGCATGACCCAGTAGAGGACGCTCGGCCGGTGGGCGACATATTTCGAGAGATCAGCCCTGAACAGGATGTTCATCGAGCCGCCAACGCCCATCTTGCCCTCGAGCGGCAGGCCCAGATGCTCGGCCACCAGCGAGTTGCCGCCGTCGGCGCCGACGAGGAACTTCGACCGCACGGTGAAATCCTTGCCCGACAGCCGATCGTGGCAGGTCGTGGTCACGCCGTCCGCATCCTGGACATGGCTGACATATTCCGTGCTCATGCGGGCCTGCGTGCCGCGGGCGCAGGCCGACTTGAACAGGATCGGCTCCATGAAGGTCTGCGGCAGATCGTTCATGAAGCAGGGAGACGACAGGAGATGTTCGGCCTTGGAGAGCGGATGGACGCCCCAGCTCTTCATGCGGCCGATCTCCTCGCCGGCCAGGCTTTCGCAGAACACGTTCTCGCCCATCAGCTCCTGCGGGGAGGCGTGCATCATGGCCTCGGCCTCTACCTCCGGCCCAAGGTCGCGCAGCACTTCCATCGTGCGCTGGTTGGTGATGTGGGCACGCGGCGTGTTCGACAACCAGCGATAGCGATTGACGATCATGTTGGCGACGCCATAGCTGGACAGCAGCGCGGCGGTGGCCGAGCCGGCCGGGCCAGTGCCGACGATCAGCACGTCGGTTTCGATATCCGCCATCAAATTCCTCCCTCGATCTTCGGACCGGTCAGCCTGCGGCGAACCGGAAACAGGTGCAGGCCCTTGCGGGACGCGATCAGGCCCCACAGCCCCTTTGGTGCAAAAAGCATTACGACGACGGCGATGAGGCCGAGCGTCATCAAGTACCAGCTGCCGTAGTCGGCCAGCGCCGAGCGCAGCGCAAAGAAGACCAGCACACCGAGGATCGGCCCCTCGATGGTGCCGATGCCGCCGATGACGACTATGAAGATGACGTTGGCGGTCCAGTCGGTGACGGCAAAGGCCGCTCCCGGCGAGATGCGGGCCGTCTGCAGAAAGATCAGCGCGCCGGTCAGCCCGGTGGCGGCCGCGGCGATCAGAAAGACCGCCCATCTGAGCCGACCAGTATCGACGCCGACCGATTGCGCCGCGTCGACATTGTCGCGCACCGCCGCCAGCGCCAGCCCGAGGCGATTGCGCAGCAGCCAATAGATGCCGCCGGTCACAGCCACGACCAGCGCCAAAGCCAGCCAGTAGGCCAGGACATCGCGTGCCGCGGCCTCGCGGACGCCGAACAGCGCCCTGATCGCATCGGTGCCCAGAATACTGCTCGTCGCCTCGCGCGGCAGCGAAGTGCCGGTGCCGCCGCCGAGCGCCTTCCACTGCGCGACCAGCAGGCGCATCACTTCAGCGATCACCCAGGTGCCGACGGCGAAATAGGCGCCCTGCAAACGGAATGCGAAGAAGGCGGTCGGAACCGCCAGCACCAGCGCCGCAAGCCCCCCCAGTGGGATCGCCAGGACCGGATTCCAGCCAAGCAGGATCACGCCGGCGAACATCGCGTAGGCGCCGATGCCGACGAAGGCCTGCTGACCCACCGAGACCAGGCCGCCATAGCCCGCCAGAAGGTTCCATATCTGCGCCAGCGTCAGCATGGTGAGGATGAAGAACAGATCCTGTATGACGCCTCGCGAGGCCACGGCAGGCAGCGCGAGCGCGGCGACGATGACGATCGGCACCGTGATCGCGGTTACAGTTCCGGCGCGGGTGCGGGTTGTCAGTCGATACATGCCGCCCCTCAATCCACTGCGCGCGGAAAAAGCCCGCGCGGTTTGAGCAGCATCACGGCCAGGAAGGCGATGTGGCCGGCCAGGATCTGCCATTCCGGATTGAGCGCGGCACCAAACGTCTGCGCCACGCCGATGATGATCCCGCCCGCGAGCGTTCCCCATAGGCTGCCGAGGCCGCCGATGATCACCGCCTCGAAGGCATAGATCAGCCGCGCCGGCCCGATCGAAGGATCGAAGTTTGCCCGCATGCCGAGATAGAGGGCCGCCAGCGTCACCACGATCATGGCGATCCCGGTGGCGATCGCGAAAATCCGCTTCGGCTCTATCCCCATCAGCCCCGCCGTCACCGCGTCGTCCGAGGTGGCGCGGAAGGCACGGCCGAGCGCGGTGTGGTAAAAGAGCCCGTTCAGGGCAATGATCATCACGATCGCCGAGGCAAAGGTCATCAGCGGCATGATCCCCACCGTGACCAGCCCGAGATCGAGCGATGCCCCTTCCAACGCGCCCACCGGAATACGGCGGCTGTCGGCGGAGAAGGCCTCGAGCAGGCCGTTCTGCAGGGCGACCGACAGGCCGAAGGTGACCAAAAGCGGCGGCAGGATGTCCTTGCCCAGTACGCGGTTCAGCACGGCGGCCTGCAGCAGCCAGCCGAGCGCGAACATCGCCGGCATGGCGACCAGGGCAGCGATCCAGGGCGACAGGCCGAGCAGCGTGACGCCCATCAAAACCAGATAGGCGGCAAGAATGATGAGGTCGCCATGGGCGAGATTCACCAGCCGCATGATGCCGAAGACGAGGCTCAATCCCGCTGCAAACAGGGCATAGAGCCCGCCCAGCAGAATCCCCTGCACGAGAGTGTCCAGCCAGATCATCGCCGCGCCACCTCGATCAGGCCATGAGAGCGCTGTGCGAGCAGATGACGGAATCTCGGATCCCTGGTCATGACGCCACCCCGAAATAGGCAGAATGGATGTCTTCGCGCGTGACCTCGGCCGTCCTGGCGGCCAGCGTGACGCGACCCTCCATCATGCAGTAGACGCGGTCGGCGACCGCCAACGCCTTGCCGATATCCTGCTCCACCAGCACGATCGCGGCGCCGCTTTCGCGGATCCTGGGAAGGGCTGCGTAGATGTCGCGGATGACGACGGGCGCGAGGCCGAGGCTGATCTCGTCGCAGAGCAGCAATTGGGGGTTCGACATCAGCGCCCGGCCGATCGCCACCATCTGCTGCTGGCCGCCCGAGAGCGCGGTGCCGGGGCTCTTGCGCCGCTCGCGCAGGATCGGAAAAAGGTCATAGACGGCGTCGAGGTTCCACGGCCCCGGCACCTTGCGCGCCTGCCCGCCGACCAGCAGGTTTTCCTCGACGGTGAGCGAAGGGAACAGTCGGCGCCCCTCCGGCACCATGGCGATGCCGCGTTTCATGATCTGGGCCGAAGACAGCGCGCCGATCGGCTCGCCCCTGTGCAGCACCATGCCGGGCTCGTTGCCGATCACGCCCGTGATCGAGCGCATCAGCGTGGATTTCCCGGCGCCATTGGCGCCGATGATCGCCACGCATTCGCCTGCGGCCACGCTGATATCCACACCGAACAGCGCCCGGAACTGGCCGTAATTCGCGGTGAGGCCACGCGTTTCCAGCATCAGACCTCGAGCCCCAGATAGATTTCGCGAACCGCCTTCGAGGCCATGATCTCATCAGGCGCACCGATCCCGATCACACGCCCGAAATCCAGCACGAGAAGCCGCTCTACCACCGAATTCAGGGCGTGCAGCACATGCTCGATCCAGATGATTGTCGTGCCCCTGGCGTGGATCGCCTTGATTGTCGCGACCAGGGCCTTGCATTCGCCCTCCGTCAGACCGCCGGCGATCTCGTCCAGAAGCAGAAGCTCAGGGCCTGTCGCCAGGGCGCGGGCGAGTTCGAGGCGCTTGCGGTCGAGAAGGCTCAGCGAGCCGGCCACGAAATTGGCCTTCCTGAGAAGCTCGGTCTCCTCGAGGATACCAGCGCAATCGTCGACCATCTCGGCCTCGCGTCCGCCGCGGCCGAAGGCGGCAGCGGTCAAGAGATTTTCGAACACGGTCAGCCCCTCGAAAGGTTGCGGAATCTGGAAGCTGCGGCCGACGCCCATGCGCACCCGCTCCATGGCCGGAGCACGGGTCACGTCGCGGCCGAGCAATTCGATGCGCCCCTCATTGGCAAACAGATTGCCGGTGATCAGGTTGAAGAGCGTCGATTTTCCCGCGCCGTTCGGGCCGATAATGCCCAGCGCTTCGCCGCGCGGCACGCTGACGGTCACGGAATCGGCAACCTTCAGGGCGCCGAAGGACTTCGAAACGTTTTCCAGCCTGAGTATCATCACTGTCATCCTTGGGTCGCGCCGAACGAGGGCGGCGGTATCAGCCGCCCTCGGCAGCGTCAGGCCAGGGCTTCCATCTTGCCGGCGGTGGGAATCTCGGAGGCGCCGGCGTTTTCGACGATCACCAGATCGAAGCCGCCACCGGCCTTCTTGCGCCACTGCCCGCCGACGAGCGGCGTCTTGCAGACGTTCTTCGCGGCGAAAGGCGGCAATCCCGCACCGCTCCAGGCCACCTTGCCCACCACCGTCGTCATGTCGGTGGCCGCTATCGCCGCCGCGATCGCCTCGGCATTGGTTGGATCCGACACGCGGCCCATGACATTGGCCGCCACCTCGAACAGCGAATGGACAAAGCCGATCGGCTGTGTCCAGGGACGCCCGGTCTTGGCGGTGAAATCCGCCGCGAGTTCGGCCGAACTCTCGCCCGTCACGGACGATTTGAACGGATGGGAGGCCGACCACCAGACCTCGGACGAGAGA
>NZ_RZTB01000580.1:0-265 GCF_003997735.1 Mesorhizobium sp. M7A.F.Ca.MR.148.00.0.0
GAATGTAGAAAGCTAGACACCGACTTGGAGCAACTCAACTGGTGGGATCGCTAGCTGTGGAGCCTCAACAGGTTGTCCTCGGTTAGAGCGAGGCGACTGATAGGTGTTTTGGACTTTAGGCTCCCGTGGGGACGGTGCCAATTGTATCTGTGCAGCCAGACCGGCAACTCTGCGGCGCGGTGATCTGAAGTCGGATAAGCGATGGCATAAGCCCATTCGCGCAGTGCTGTCTGGATGAAGCGCTCGGCCTTGCCATTGGTCTTGG
>NZ_RZTB01000581.1:0-265 GCF_003997735.1 Mesorhizobium sp. M7A.F.Ca.MR.148.00.0.0
GCGCCAGAGCCCGCGCCGCTCAATGAGGTAAGGCGCGATATCGCGCTCGTCGCGCAGCGCATATTTGTCGCCAACGATCGCCGCGAAGCGATCGATGAGAGCGGAATCGAGTGTCTCTATGATTTCGGTCATGGGGGAAAACTATGGTGTGGGCTGCGTGATGTCACGAGGGGCGGCGGCACGCGACAGCCGATCGTTGATGGCTTCACCGAGCCCGTCGAAGGGAATACGCTCGACGGCGATGGTCCGCGCGCCGCTGCGGTCG
>NZ_RZTB01000582.1:0-265 GCF_003997735.1 Mesorhizobium sp. M7A.F.Ca.MR.148.00.0.0
CACCCCTCATCCGACCTCGCTTCGCGAGGCCACCTTCTCCCACAGGGGGAGAAGGCCAGTGCGGCGCTAGAGAAAACCAATGAACCGTCCGGCGAAAAGCACTGATGTCCACAGCAGTATCGAGAGCACAGCCAGGATGGCGCTGCCGGCCGGCTCGCCACCGCCTGTTGCGCGGCGAAAGCGCAGGAAGGCGAAAAAATTGACGCCGGCGAGAAGGATGAGTGCCATCTTGGCGAGGAAGATCGGCATCGCCGCATAGGTGTTC
>NZ_RZTB01000583.1:0-265 GCF_003997735.1 Mesorhizobium sp. M7A.F.Ca.MR.148.00.0.0
TCATCGGCGCGCGTTTCGTTCGCGACCTGAAGCCCGGCGAGATGGTCGTCGTCACCTCCAAAGGCATCGAGAGCCTGTTCCCCTTCGAACCGCAGAAGACCCGCTTCTGCATCTTCGAGTATGTCTATTTCGCGCGGCCGGATTCCTCGGTCGAAGGCCGTAACGTCTATGAGGTGCGCAAGCGCATCGGCGCAGAGTTGGCGGTCGAAAGCCCGGTCGAGGCGGACATCGTCGTACCGGTGCCGGATTCGGGCACGCCGGCGGC
>NZ_RZTB01000584.1:0-265 GCF_003997735.1 Mesorhizobium sp. M7A.F.Ca.MR.148.00.0.0
GTGTCACGCTGGCTGGGCATGATGCGATGGTGAAACGGCTGTGGCTCAGCGCCTTCGCCCAGCAACTGGCCCTGGTGGCCATTGCCGGCATCTTCGTGCTGCTCGGCCTGCGTCGCGGCCTGGCGCCGCTGATAAGGCTGCGCGACGCGGTGCGCTCGCCACGCCGCAGCGACCTCGATCCCAATGAAGTGCCAGGTGCGCAAAGCGAGATCCGGCCGCTGATCGATGCGCTCAACGCCTATATGGAGCGCGTGCGGGCGCAGAT
>NZ_RZTB01000585.1:0-265 GCF_003997735.1 Mesorhizobium sp. M7A.F.Ca.MR.148.00.0.0
ATGTTGGGCGGCACCGACTGCTGGCCGAAGATCAGCCGGTAGAGGAAATAGGCGAGGCCCGACGAGAACAGCGTCACGCCGATGCCGCAGACATGCTGGCTGAGGCCGAGCGCCACGGTGAACAGCGCATGCAGCGCGCCCATCAGCATGCCGGTCAGCACTGCCGCCAGCACGCCGAGCCACAGGCTGCCGCTGAGGCTGGCGGCGGTGAAGCCGGTCATCGCCGACAACAGCATGATGCCTTCGATGCCGAGATTGAGCACGC
>NZ_RZTB01000586.1:0-264 GCF_003997735.1 Mesorhizobium sp. M7A.F.Ca.MR.148.00.0.0
GGAGGCTTGCCACGGGCAGATCGGCAAGATGGATGCCGAAGGCGTTCTCCACCGTCTGGCTGTCTTGGGCGGTCATCCAATTGTCGGTGCTCCAGTGAATCGTCGCCGGGTCCAACAGCTCGATGCGAAGCGTCTTGCCGGCGTCCATGGTGCGGATCTTGTTGTTGAACCGCCAGGTCCTGAACGGCGACACGGTCTTGTCCTCGATGTAGCGCTTGACGCCTTGCGGCGGCATGTCGAAGACCGCGCCGTCGCGCAGCGAGC
>NZ_RZTB01000587.1:0-264 GCF_003997735.1 Mesorhizobium sp. M7A.F.Ca.MR.148.00.0.0
GACTCGCTCCTTCGCGATCGCAAAATCATACGGCACCCTCGGCCTTCAGCGCGCGATAGGTGGTATCGACCGACTTTACCGTCGCGTCGACAATGATGTCGATCTCTTTACGGGTAATGATCAGGGGGGGTGCATAACCGAGGATGTCGCCATGCGGCATGGCCCGTCCGATGACACCATTCTCAAACAGAGCAGCTGCAGTGCGCACGCCGACCTGAAGGTCGGGTTCGAATGGTATCCTTTGTTTTGGGTCCCGCATCATCT
>NZ_RZTB01000588.1:0-264 GCF_003997735.1 Mesorhizobium sp. M7A.F.Ca.MR.148.00.0.0
GCTGCCTTGCCGTCGCCGAATTTTTCGATCGACCGCGCCAGTTCGGGATGGTTCAGGGCAAAGTCCGCCAGCGGAATGCCGTCGACCGCCGCTTGCCAGGCCTGCTGCACGGCGCGCACACCGGCGCCCGGCCCGTCCGGATGGCTGACGATGCCGCCGCCGCAGAGATAGAGAAGATCGACGGTCCGTCCGGTCCGCGCATATGTCTCAGGAGCCTGGCCGCCCCACTGGCCGGAGCCCGCCACCGGCAAGGCGCAGTCCTCG
>NZ_RZTB01000589.1:0-264 GCF_003997735.1 Mesorhizobium sp. M7A.F.Ca.MR.148.00.0.0
GGACGTAGCTGCGCCGATCCACGCCATGTCAGCCAAGGACTATCCCCATCACCAGGAAGGTGATGGCTGTTGCGAAAATCGGGGCGAGCAACCATCGCGCCTGCCGACACTTTTTTCCACTGTTTCTCTCCGCGTTTGGAGAGACAACAACCTTCAGGCCTAGGCCGTTCCGCCTACTCCCAGCGGATAAGACCATTGCGTTTTCCAATCAGACTTTGGTCCTGCGCAGCTTCAGACAGAAGCCCTTATGAGGAACGTTCGGCC
>NZ_RZTB01000058.1:0-3182 GCF_003997735.1 Mesorhizobium sp. M7A.F.Ca.MR.148.00.0.0
AAAACAAGGAGTTAGAGCGGGTCGCCGTTTCCGTGAAACGGTGAACTGCTCTAGGCCCGAAAGTGGAATACCTCTGCTCATTGAACCTTCGTCCTCGGATCGAGCACCCGATACAGCAGGTCGGAGAGGAGATTGATGGCGATGAACACCGAGCCGATGACGATGGTGCCGCCGAGCACCGCATTCATGTCGGCGTTCTGCAGCGAATTGGTGATGTAAAGGCCGATGCCCGGCCACGAGAACACTGTTTCGGTGAGCACCGAGCCTTCGAGCAGCCCGGCATAGGAGAGCGCGATCACCGTCACCATCGGCACCGCCGCATTGCGCAGCGCGTGGCCCCAGATGATGCGGGTTTCCGACAGGCCCTTGGCGCGTGCCGCGACGATGTATTCCTGCGACAGTTCGTTGAGCATGAACGAGCGCGTCATGCGGCTGATATAGGCGAGCGAGAAGTAGCCGAGCAGCGATGCCGGCAGGATGATGTGGCGGAAGGCGTCGTAAAACACGTCCCACTGCCCCTGCATCGCGGAGTCGAGGAGATAGAAGCCGGTGATCGGCGTAAAAGTGTATTCGTAGACGACGTCGAGCCGCGCCGGGAAGGCAACCCATTGCAGCTTGGCGTAAAACAGCACCAGCCCCAGCAGCCCCAGCCAGAAGATCGGCACGGAATAGCCGATCAGGCCGATGATGCGCACGATCTGGTCGATGAGACTGCCGCGCTTGACCGCCGCCAGCACGCCGAGCGGCACGCCGAACAGCGCCCCGATAAGCGTTCCGAGCGTCGCCAGTTCGGTGGTGGCCGGCAGCGCCCGGCGAATGTCGGTCATGACCGGATTGGTGGTCAGCACGGAGACGCCGAAATTACCGTTCAGGGCATTTTTCACATAGATGTAGAACTGCTCGATCAACGGCAGATCGAGGCCCATCTCCCGGCGCGTGCGCTCGACGACATTGGCCGGCGCCCGGTCGCCGAGCACCGCCAGCACCGGGTCGATCGGAATGACGCGGCCGATGAAGAAGGTGACCGCGAGCAGACCAAGATAGGTCGTGATCGCAATGACCAGGAAACGGCCAAGCGATGACGCAATAGCGACGGCGCGGGCGCTGCCACGCCCCGCCGCCACTTCCTTTTCAACCGTGCTCATGCGGCGTGTCCGCGAGCACTATTCCTTGGACACCGGCCCGACGAAATTGCTGTCGAAGCTCGGGCCGAGCGCAAAGCCCTTGAGGTTCTTGCGCAGGCCGGCCACTTCCAGCTGCTGGTGGATGACGACGAAGGGGCTGGTGTCGAGGATTTTCTTCTCGAGATCCTTGTACATGTCAGCGCGTTTACCGGCGTCCTTCTCGAGCAGTGCTGCTTCCGTTTCCTTGGTCAGGTCCGGAATGTCCCAGGCGTTGCGCCAGGCGAGCGTCTTGGACTTGCCCGCATCCGAATTGTCCGGGTTCGAGGCAAAGGTCTGGGCGTTGGAATTCGGGTCGAAATAGTCCTGGCCCCACTGGCCGATATAGATGTCGTGGTTGCGGGCGCGATATTTGGTCAGCGTCTGCTTGCCGTCGCCCGGGATGATCTCGAGCTTGATGCCGGCCTGGCCAAGCGTCTGCTGGATCGATTCCGCCATGCCGGTCGTCGGCTGGCCGGTGCGTACGTCCATGGTTACGCTGAAGCCGTCGGGCAGACCGGCCTTGGCCAGCAACTCCTTGGCCTTGGCGACATCGAGCTTGAACGGATTCTCATCCAATTCGCCGAGCACGCCCTTGGGCAGGAAGGTCTGGTGGATTTCGCCGATGCCCTTGAGGATGGTGGAACTCAAGGCATCATAGTCGACCAGATATTTGAAGGCCTGGCGGACCTCCGGCTTGGCGAGGTTCGGGTTCTTCTGGTTGAGGCTGATGTAGTAGACGGTGCCCTTCGGCGCGCTGGTGGTCGTGAGATCGGCGTTCTTGGCGATGGCGTCGAGATCGTTCGGCTCGAGATTGCGGGCAACGTCGATGTCGCCGGCTTCGAGCGCCAGGCGCTGGCCCGAGCTTTCCTTCATGTTGCGGTAGATGACGCGGGCAAGTTTGGCCTTCTCGCCGTAGTAATTGTCGTTGCGCTCGAGAACGACTGCCTCATTGGCGCGCCATTCGCGCAGCTTGAAGACGCCGGAGCCGGCATAGCCGGTCTTCAGCCAGGCATTGCCGAAATCATTGTCCCATTTGTAGTCGGCGCTCGGCGTCACCGCAGCGACATGTTCCTTGACCAGCTTGGCGTCGACCACCGACGCGACCGTTGCCGACAGACAGTTCAGGACGAAGCTCGGGGCATAGGCCTTGTCGACGGTGAACTGGAAGGTGGTCTCGTCGACCGCCTTGGCCTTCTCGGCGACGTTGTCGCCGCTGATGCCGAACTGGCCGATGATGAAGGCCGGGCTTTTGTCGAGCTTGACCACACGTTCGAAAGACCAGGCGACGTCGGCGGCGGTGATCGGATTGCCGGAGGCGAATTTCAGGCCGGGCTTGAGCTTGAATGTGTAGGTCAGGCCGTCGTCGGAGACGGTCCAGCTTTCGGCAAGGTCTCCCTTGACCTTGGAGGTGTCGCTGAGGTCGAGACGGACAAGCAGATCATAGGTGTTGCCGGTGACCTCGGCGGTCGACAGCTCGAACGCCTCGCCCGGATCCATGGAGATGATGTCGTCGATCGCGAAACCTTCGACCAGCGTGTCGGCGGGCGTGACCGCACCGGCGGGCGCCCCGGCCAGAAGCAGCGCGGACATGGCCGCACCCGCCAGCAGGAAGCGAGAGCGTAGAGCAAACTTTTCCATCATCATGGTGATTGTTCCCTGTTTTGTTGTTTGTTGACCTGAGTTCCCGGCTCAGGGTTGTGGAATTTTTTTCGGGCCTGGAGAGGGCCCCACTGACCTCCTACCGTTGCGGTTTTTGTCCAGTTGGTCAACACCATATCCGGCAGCCTGGTGACGGGCAACGAGCATTTATGCGACGGCTCAATGGGCCAGAAAGGCCGGCGGGATGCCGACGCACAGGCCAGCCAGTCGAGGCTGCCGATCGGGGAAAATCTGGCGAATGTCGCGGTTATTTCAGCGCCGCGACCAGGTCGGCGTCAGGGAAGCAGGTGGCGGCGCGCCCGTTCTTGGCTTGCCACGTGCCGATCGAACGGCGGGTCTTGAAGCCGGGCAGGCCATCGG
>NZ_RZTB01000058.1:3192-35006 GCF_003997735.1 Mesorhizobium sp. M7A.F.Ca.MR.148.00.0.0
GGCCATCGGCGCTGCCGACATCATAGCCCTTGGCTTCCAGCGACCGCTGCAGGGCCGCGATGTCCGAACGGTGGAGCCCGCCAACCGCGCCCCAGCTGCCGGCAAAATTCGCGTCGCCATGGGCGATGCGATCGGCGCCGTGGCCGATGAACAGCGCGTAGAGGTCGCTGGTGTTGTATTGCTTCAGCACGTAGAAATTGGGCGTGGCGACAAAGGCCGGGCCGCTGCGCCCTGCCGGCATCAGCAGGAAGCCTTCGGCCTTCAGTTCACTCGCCGGAAACGGTTTGCCGCCGACGCGCTTGATGCCCATATCAGCCCATTCGGAGATTTTCTTGCCCTGGTCCGGGCCTTCCAACGAACAGGAAACGCTTTCCGGCACCGTCACCTCGAAACCCCAGCCACGGCCCTTTACCCAACCGTAATGGACGAGATAATTGGCGATCGAGGCCAGCACGTCCGGCGTCGAGTTCCAGATGTCGGCGCGGCCGTCGCCGTCGAAATCGACGGCATGTTTCAGGAACGAGGTCGGCATGAATTGCGGCTGGCCGAGCGCTCCGGCCCAGGACGATTTCATCGCGCCGACCGGAGCCAGCCCGCGCTCGACGATCTCGAGTGCAGCAAGCAACTCGGTGCGGAAGAAGTCCTTCCTGGTCGACATGAACGCTTTGGTGCCCAGCACTTCGAAGGCGACGTAAGGCATTTTTGCCGCGCCGAATCCGGTCTCGCGGCCCCAGATCGCCAGCAGCACTTCGCCCGGCACGCCGTAGCGCTTTTCGATTGATGCAAGTGTCCTGGCATTGGTGGCTTCGCGCGCCCGCCCGCCCGCCGTCACCGCGCGAACCGTCTTCTCGGCGAAATAGGCGCCGGGTGAGCCGAATTCGGCCTGGTGCTGCTTCCGCGGCGTGGTCGCCTTATCGCCCGGCTTGACCAGGTCGGGCAGCTTCAGATTGGGCTTGATGCCGTCAAAGGCGGCATCGAAGGTGGTTTTGGAAATGCCTTTCGCCCTTGCTTGCGGCCAAAGGTCGTTCTGCAGCCAGGCGCGGAACTGGTCGTCGATCGGTGCGGCCGAGGCGGGAGTGACCGAAACCATCGCCGCAAAGACAAGGCAGAGAAAGACGAAAGCTGATTTCACAAAAGCAGGAATCATTTGCTTCTCCTGCCCGCCAATTGCGTCAAAACGCCGTCCGCGAGCGTAGCGCCGCGGCCAGCGTGCCCTCGTCGAGATAGTCGAGTTCGCCGCCGACCGGCACGCCATGCGCGAGCCGTGTCACCTTGATGTCGAAGCCGGAGAGCTGATCGGTGAGGTAATGCGCGGTCGTCTGGCCCTCCACCGTCGCATTGACGGCGAGGATGATCTCCTTGACCTCGCCACCGGCGACGCGGTCGACCAGCGAGCGCATGTTGAGCTGGTCGGGGCCGATACCGTCGAGCGGCGACAGCGTGCCGCCGAGTACGTGGTAGCGCACATTCATCGCCGCCGCGCGCTCCAGCGCCCACAGGTCGGAGACGTCCTCTACGACGATGATGGTGCCGGCGTCACGGCGCGGGTCGGTGCAGATCATGCAAGGGTCCGATGTGTCGACATTGCCGCAGGTCGAGCAGATGCGCACCTTGTCGGCCGCTTCGGCCATGGCGGCGGCCAGCGGCGACAAAAGCTGCTCCTTCTTCTTGATCAGATGAAGGGCCGCACGCCTGGCCGACCGGGGACCCAGCCCCGGCACCTTGGCCAGGAGCTGGATCAGACGTTCGATCTCGGGACCGGCGATTCGCTTCGACATCGCTCTGATCTAGGATTTTTCAGAGCGCTTTGGAACATCCGCATACGCATGACCGCCATATTGGCCTTGGCGGACCAAAATGGGCGGGGCCTATGGGGACCATGGAGAGCAGATCAGTTGGTTTCGAGCGGCCGGCCCTGGCTGACGATCATCGCGCCGACAGCGTCGGTGTTCTCAGGCGTCGACTGGAATCCCATAGACGCCTCTTGCGGCGCTTCCTCGACCGAGGAGATGACCCTTGTCCTTGTGTTCAAGGTTCCGCCAAAACGGGCGGCATCCGGTTCCTCCATCGGCTCCTGCATCGCCACCACCGTCGGCTCCGCCGAGACACGCGCGGATTTCGCGGTCGGCACGGCGGCCGCGGTCATATAGGTCTGCTGGGCAGGGACGGACCGGACGGTGGCCGGCTTGGCCGGACGCACCGGCTCGGCGGACGCGACCATCGTCACCGGCTCCGCTGGCTTCTGCGGCGCCGCCGAGGCAATGGCGACCTGCGGCTCGTCCGGCAGCGGCTGCCAGTTGCGGCCGCGCTTCTCGTAGAAGGCATTGCCGCCGGCAACCATGGTGTAGTGCATGTTCTTGTAGGGGAAGCGTAAGCCGGCGGTGTGGAAGAACATGGTGTTCTTGAGCTTGGCCTTGCGCTCACCCTTGAGCACCGCCTCGGCAGCCTCTTCGACATCGGGCATTGCGCGTGAATTCATCGGCCTTGTCATGACGCCGGGGGCAAACTGCCCGCGCTCGCCCACCACCGCACAGATGGTGCTGCCGTGCTTGCCGGAGCGCAGCCGGTTCATCACCACCGTGCCGACCGCGATCATGCCGTCGCGGCTCGATCGGTTGGATTCAAAGAACATCGCCCGTTCCAGGCATTCCTTGTCCTTCGGCGTGTGGCTGTAGGCCCGTGAGCTGAGGAAAACCGGCGTGATGGCGTCGGTCAGGCTGGCGACGGACATGCCGTGTGACGTGGTCTGGCTGCAGGCAGCCAAAAACAGGGGTGAAATGACGGCGCAGAGCAACAGCGGCGTCTTCCATCGCGTGGCAATCAACAGGTAACCCTCTCACTTCCATGCCCGCCCCCAGGCTGCGGCAAGAATGAGACACTTTCGGGCAAAATGATGGCCAAAACGTTATTGATGAGGCTCTGTTGCCAAATTGGTACAGCTGCATGGCCTAAAAGTGAATTAGTGCCCCACTGTAATGGCCGCCGGCTGGCCGGGCTCAAGCTCCTCAACCTTCTCCGAAAACAGGCCGCGCCGGAGGAACAGCGTTCGCGCCTCCCTGGCCGTCGGCGCGATCTTTCCCGGCCAGTCGCTGTCTATGAAGTCAGCCTTGGTGAAGTCCGGATTTGTCTCGCTTGCCGCCTCCAGAAATTCGGCGATCTCCAGCACGATCGCGCGCTCGTCCTTTGAAAGCGCCGATGTGCCGGCTTCGATCGACGGGCGATGGACGAAATCCTCGAACAGGTAGAAATAACCCTTGATGCCGACGAGATCGACGCCGTCGTCACAATCGGCCAGGATTTCCAGGATCTCGTAGATCCTGTTGCGGATACGCTGCTCGATCAGTCTTTCGGAGGGCTCTTCGGTCATGGCGATCATGGGCGCGCGCGCCGAATGCTAGAAGGGCAGTTTCATTCCCGGCGGGATCGGCAGACCTGCGGTCAGCGCCTTGGTCTTTTCCTGCATGATCTGCTCGACCTTGGTCTTAGCGTCGTTGTGAGCGGCCAGCACCAGGTCTTCCAGGATCTCGACATCGTCTTCCTTGAACAGAGACGGATCGATCTTCAGCGACTTCATCTCGAATTTTCCGGTCAGCGTCACGTTGACCAGGCCGCCGCCGGCCTGGCCGGACGCTTCCAGCGTGGCGATCTCGTCCTGCATGGCCTGGAACTTGGCCTGCATTTCCTTCGCCTTGCCCATCAGGCCGAGAAGATCTTTCATGGTCGGGTCCTTTGCGGATTCGTGGCTGGATCAGGGTTCGTCGTCGTCAGCCGGCGGCTCGACCGGCACTTCAGCCTCTGTCGTTTCGGCTTCCGGCGCGTCTGGAATGCGCACGTCGATGATCTTGGCACCGGGAAAGCGCGCTAGGATGGCGGCCACGGTGGGATCGCTCTTGGCATCGAGAAATGCCGTCTCGCGCTTGGCCGATTCCATTTCGGCGAGCGTCTGGCCGCCCTCTTCCTTCGACAGGGAGACCAGCCAACTGCGGCCGGTCCAGGCGCGAAGCTTCGTCGTCAGGTCGTTGAGCAGCATCTTGGGCGCATCGCCGGTCAGGCCGACGTCGATGCGGCCGGGCTCGATACGCACAAACCGGATGCAGCTCTTGACCAGCACCTTGAAGGCGATGTCGCGCTGCGCATCGGCGAGCGCAATGATGTCGGCCAGCGATTTCAGCGGCGCCGATTCCATGGCCGGCTCCGGCGGAGCGACGTAGGCAACGGCAGCAGGCGAGGCTTCGACCAGCCGCATGCTCTGTGCGCCGCCCGACCCAGATGGCATGCGCGTTTGCGCCACCGCGCTGGCACCACCGCCATTGCCGGAACTTGCCGACGTCCCATTCGGGCGCGGCGCGCCATTCTGCATAGGCGCAGCGCTATCGAGCGGTCTCAGCGCCTCGTCCAGCGTCGGCAGATCGGCGGCATGCGCCAGCCGGATCAGCACCATTTCGGCGGCACTGACCGGCCGGTTGGAGGACTGCACCTCGGGGATGCCCTTGAGCAGCATCTGCCATGTCCGTGATAGCACCCTGACCGACAGCGTCCTGGCGAAATCGGCGCCGCGCTGCCGCTCGTCTTCCGACAGCGAGGCATCCTCGATGGCCGTCGGCACGAAACGCAGCCGGGTGACGAGATGGTTGAATTCGGCAAGGTCGGTCAGCACGGCGGCTGGATCGGCGCCGGTGTCATACTGCGCACGGAATTCGCCAAGGGCTGCCGCCACATCGCCCTTCATCACATGTTCGAACAGGTCGACGATGCGGGCGCGGTCGGCAAGTCCCAGCATCGCCCGCACAGCCGCGGCACCGACAGTGCCGGCGCCATGGGCAATCGCCTGGTCGAGAATGGAGAGCGAATCACGGGCCGAGCCCTCGGCGGCGCGCGCGATCATCGCCAGCGCGTCGTCGTCGACCGAAATGCCTTCCTGGGCCGAGATCGAAGACAGATGCGCGACCAGCGCGCCGGCGTCGATGCGCCTCAGGTCGAAGCGTTGGCAGCGCGACAGGACGGTGATCGGGACCTTGCGGATTTCGGTGGTGGCGAAGATGAATTTGACGTGCGGCGGCGGCTCTTCCAGCGTCTTCAGCAGGCCGTTGAAGGCCTGCGTCGACAGCATGTGCACTTCGTCGATGATGTAGACCTTATAGCGGGCCGAGACCGGCGCGTAGCGCACGCGCTCGATGATATCCCTGATGTCGTCGATGCCGGTGTGCGAGGCGGCGTCCATCTCGATGACGTCGACATGGCGGCCCTCCATGATCGCCTGGCAATGCTCGCCGAGCACGGCGAGGTCGACCGAAGGCTGGTCGATATCAGCGGTTTTATAATTCAGGGCCCGCGCGAGGATGCGCGCCGTCGTGGTCTTGCCGACGCCGCGCACGCCGGTCAGCATCCAGGCCTGGGCGATGCGGCCGGTGGCAAAGGCATTGGTGAGGGTGCGCACCATCGGCTCCTGGCCGACCAGCTCGGAAAAATTCGAAGGACGGTACTTGCGCGCCAGCACGCGATAGGCGGCGGCCTTGCCTATCTCCAGGCTTTTTGGTCCCGAATTTCCGGCTTCGCTCATACGCCCGTAAAGCTCCAAATAGCCGCGCCCGAAGGCGGCCGATTCCTGCGCATAGTCTCGCCCGCGCTGCAATGCGTCGTCAATGTCGCGAGAGGGGCCGATGAGGTGGGAGGCTGGAACAATGACCCGTTCCGGGCTCGTTAGGGCTGCTTCCTTCCGGACCTGACCCGGTTGGCGAGTGGATCGTCCACCACCAACCTCCCGCTTTCCATATCGGCAATTGCGCGACGAAATGCAAGTCCGCCGAAGAAATCGTTAAATGTCGAATCGGCGCACCAAACCGTGAGGGCGCAATGATTCACTTGCAGCCCCCTTGCCGCCGCTCTAGCCTTCATGTGTTGAGCAAACCAAGAAAAGCAAGGGAAACGCCGATGCTGCCGGGCCTGGAGGCCGGATTTACGCTGGACGCACGGCTGGAGGCGGACAGCGAACAGTTGATGTGGCTTGGGCTGTGCGAGCTGCGGGTGATGAACGACCGCCGCTGGCCATGGCTGCTGCTGGTGCCGCAGCGGCCCGGCGCGGAGGAAATCCATGACATGACGCCGCTCGACCAGACGATGCTGACCTTCGAGACCAATATGGTGGCGCAGGCGCTGAAGAAGGCGACCGGCTGCACCAAGATCAACACCGGCGCGCTCGGCAACATCGTGCGCCAGCTGCACATCCATGTCATCGCGCGTTCGGAAGGTGATCCCGGCTGGCCAGGCCCTGTGTGGGGACACGGCCTGCGAGAGCCCTATCAACGTTCCGACTTGCGACGGTTTGCCGAAACGATCAAGGCGGCGCTATAAGCGTTCCCCGTGTCCATCCCTCAACATAGCCCAGAGTCCCCATGAGCTTCCGCCTGTTTGACGCGCCTTTGCGCGAGCCGAGCCAGTTCGTCGGCTTCGCCGGCAACACGATCGACCGGCAGTCCGAGAACCGCGCCGACGATTCGGTCGACAAGGCGCTGGCCGACCCGGCGACGCGGCTGCTTCTGATGCATGGCGGCCGGCTCTATCTGAAGCTCGGCGATGGCGGCGCTCTCGATCCCTGGTTCAGCGCGACCGAGAGCGAGCCCTTCAAGGTTTCCCTGGCGCAAGGCATCCTGCTCGGCTTTTCCGAACGAGGACCGGTGCTGGCCGTGCCCGCCGGCGTCGAACCCGAACAGCTTCCGGAAACAGTCAAGGCCATCGACTACCGCTCGGTCTACATGCAAGGGCTGATCGACGAGGCGGCGGCCGGCGCGATGGCGCAAGGGGCGGCCCTGCTTGCCTGGCATGCCAGCCATCGCTTCTGCAGCAAATGCGGTACGGAATCGCAGATGCGGGCGGGCGGCTACAAGCGCCATTGCCCGAATTGCGGCACCGAGCATTTTCCGCGCACCGACCCGGTGGCGATCATGCTGACGGCGACGCGGGAGAAATGCCTGCTCGGGCGCGGCCGTCATTTCGCGCCGGGCATGTACTCGGCCCTTGCCGGCTTCATCGAGCCGGGCGAGACGATCGAGGCTGCGGTGCGCCGCGAGACGCTGGAAGAGGCCGGCATCCGGCTTGGCCGCGTCGTCTACCACGCCAGCCAGCCCTGGCCGTTTCCCTATTCGCTGATGATCGGCTGCTTCGGCGAGCCGCTCAACGACGACATCCAGGCCGACCTCAACGAGCTTGAGGACTGCCGTTGGTTTTTTCGCGACGAGGTGCGCCTGATGCTGGAAAGGACGCACAAGGACAATCTGGTCACGCCGCCGAAAGGCGCCATTGCGCATCACCTCATCCGCGCCTGGGTCGATTCAGAATGATGGCAGCGATTATTCAAAGACATTGCAGGAGCAGGACATGATCCGTCACACCGTCGTTTTCACGCTGAAGCATCCGCCGCATTCGCTGGAGGAAAAGCGGTTCCTGGTCGACGCCAAGAAAATCCTCACCGCGATCAGAGGCGTCACGCATTTCGAGCAATTGCGGCAGATCAGCCCCAAGAACGACTATCGTTTCGGCTTCTCGATGGAGTTCGCCGACCAGGCCGCCTACAACAGGTACAACGACCATCCCGACCATGTCGCCTTCGTGCGCGACCGCTGGGTGCCCGAGGTCGAGACCTTCATGGAGATCGACTATGTGCCGCTGGGCGCGGTGATTTAGTGCATGGTCCCGAAAAGTGGAAACCGGTTTTCTAGGACAAACGGTTCGTTTGTCCGGAGATCATGCCCAGCTGCGATCAGTCCGCAACCTTCCACTGCTCACGCGACTCACTGGCCGGATAGACGCCGAGAATCCGCACTTCGCGGGAGAAGAAACGAAGCTCGTCCAGCGCCAGCTTGACCAGCGGGTCGTCGGGATGGCCCTCGATGTCGGCGTAGAACAGCGTCGCCGTGAAAGCGCCCAGCTGGTAGCTCTCCAGCTTGGTCATGTTGATGCCGTTTGTGGCGAAGCCGCCCATCGCCTTGTAGAGTGCCGCCGGCACGTTGCGGACGCGGAAGATGAAGGTCGTCATCATCTTGACGTCAGGCGACGGGCGCTCGGCCCATTGCTTGTTCTTGGTCAGGACGACAAAGCGGGTGACGTTAGAGTCGGTGTCCTCGACGTTTTGCTCGATGATATCGAGCCCGTAGAGCGTCGCTGCCAGCGCGGGCGACAGCGCCGCCATGGTGCGGTCCTTGACCTCGGAGACCATCTTGGCGGCGCCGGCCGTGTCGCCGGCGACGATCGCCTTCCAGCCGTTCTTGCGGATGTATTTGCGGCACTGGCCAAGCGCGTGGATATGGCTGTGCACCGTCTTGATCTCGTCGCGCCTGACGCCCGGCAGCACCATCAGCTGGAAATGGATCGGCAGGAAATATTCGCCGATGATGTGCAGCTTCGATTCCGGCAAGAGATGATGGATATCGGCGACGCGCCCGGCAATGGTGTTCTCGATCGGGATCATGGCGAGGTCGGCCTTGTTGGTCTCGACCGCGTTGAAGGCATCCTCGAATGTCGGGCAGGGCAACGGCTCCATCGAAGGGAACATGTTGCGGCTGGCGGTGTCGGAATTGGCGCCCGGCTCGCCTTGGAAGGATATTCTGTTGGTCTTTTCAGGCATGCCGATATCTCAGGTTGAAAGGATCTGTCTGGCGCGTTCGAGGTCTTCCGGCGTGTCGACGCCGAGCGGCAGCGACTGGACGATCTCGGCGTCGATGCGCATGCCGGCTTCCAGCGCCCGCAACTGTTCCAGCCGCTCGCGCCGTTCGAGCGGCGACGGCTTCAGCGCGACGAAACGCTCCAATGCGGTGCGGCGGTAAGCGTAGAGGCCGACATGATGGTAGAGCGGCCCCTCGCCCCAAGGCGCCGTGGCGCGGGTGAAATAGAGCGCCCTCAGCCTGCTGCCGGAAAGCGGCGAGCCGACGATCTTGACGACATTGGGGTTGGTCTTTTCTTCGTCACGGACGATCTCGACGCCGAGCGTGGCGATGTCCACTGCACTGTCCTCGAAAGGCCTGAGCGACGCGGCGATGATCTGGGGATCGATCGTCGGCAGGTCGCCCTGCACATTGACGATGGTTTCGACCTTGCGCCCGGGGTCGAGCGCGATCAGCGCCTCGTGGATGCGGTCGGAGCCGGATTCGTGATCCGTGCGCGTCATCACGGCCTCGAAACCGTGCGCGCGCACCGCCTGCGCCACGCTTTGCGTGTCGGTCGCCACCACCACCCGTCCAAGGCCGGCTTCGGCGGCACGGCGGGCGACATGGACGATCATCGGCGCGCCTGCGATGTCGGCCAGCGGCTTGCCCGGCAGGCGGGTCGAAGCCATGCGGGCCGGGATCAGGATCAGCGTGGACATTTCGGGTGCAAGGCGTCTCGAAAGAGGACAGGGAAAGTGGCAAAAGGTCTCACTGGAAGCGCCCTTATAGGTGTTGCAACGCCGCAGCAAAAGACCTAGTTTCCGCCCGATTTGACCGCCCTGGCAGGACGGGTCACGATACCGACGGACGGAGTGGACGGTTCTGTCCGCCGGAAAAGGGAGCAAGGGGCGTATGGATTCCAACGAAGTCAACAAACTGCTCGCCGGATTGCTCGGAACCGTTTTCGTCGTCTTCTCGGTCGGCATCGTGTCCGATGCGCTGTTTGCCTCGCCGGCGCCGGAAAAGCCCGGTTTCGCCATCGAGGCCGCCGAGCCCGCCGAAGGCGGTCCGGCCGCGCCTGCCGCCGCTGCCAAGCCGATCGCCGAACTGCTGGCGACCGCCAATGTCGAGCAAGGTGCTGCCGTCTTCAAGAAGTGCCAAGCCTGCCATTCCGGCGAAAAGGGCGGCCCCAACAAGGTCGGCCCCGACCTGTGGGACCTCATCGACCGCCCCGTTGCCGAGCATGAAGGCTTTGCCTATTCGGCCGGCATGAAGGAATTCTCCAAGGGCGGCGCCGAGAAGTGGACGTACGACAACCTCAACCACTTCATCACCTCGCCGAAGAAACTCGTGAAGGGCACCGCGATGGGCTTCGCCGGCCTGCCCAAGGACGAGGATCGCGCCAACGTCATCGCCTATCTGCGCACGCTGTCCGACAATCCCAAGCCGCTGCCGGCGCCGGGTGCCGCCGCAGATGCAGGCGCGCCCGCCGATGCAGCCGCTCCGGCAAAGCCGGCTGAGGGTGCCGCGCCGGCCGCTCCCGCCGCCCCGGCTCCGGCCGCACCGGCACCGGCGCCTGCCCAATAGCCAGATATCATCTCGACGACCTTGAAAAAGCCGGGTTCAGCCCGGCTTTTTTGTTGGGAAAACCGCATAGGCGGCGACAAAGCCGCGCACGGCGGTTTTCACGAGCGCCAAATCATCTAGATTGCCATGAACGGGCATTGCGAAGAGGATAGTGCATGACGGTTGGCCGAACGCTTCTCAAGTCGTTGCTGGCGGCAGCCCTTCTGGCGGCGGGCTTGCAGGCTGCCCGCGCCGACGAATGGCGCACCACCTCATCGCTGATCGGCGAATCCAAATACGGCGCCAATTTTCCGCACTACGACTACGTCAATCCGAACGCGCCCAAGGGCGGCACGCTGAATTCGGTGGTGCCAGGCACATTCGACAGCTTCAACCCCTACATCGTCCAGGGATCACCGGCCGCGGGCCTGGTCGGGTTCGGCGGCGGCCTGCTCTACGACACGCTCATGGAGCAGGCGACCGACGAAGGCAGCACCAGCCATCCGCTGATCGCCGATGCCTACAAATATCCTGATGATTATTCCTCCGCGACCTACCGGCTCGATCCGCGCGCCAAATGGCATGACGGCCAGCCGATAACCGTCGATGACGTGATCTGGTCGTTTCATGTGCTGAAGGCCAACAGCCCGCAGTACAGCCGCTATTTTGAAAATGTCACCGATGCGGTGGCGATTTCGGATCGCGAGGTGGAGTTCCATTTCAACCAGAAGGGCAATCGCGAACTGCCCAAGATCATCGGCGACCTTGCCGTGCTGCCGAAACATTGGTGGGAAGGCACCGATGCCAACGGCAAGAAGCGGGACGTAACCAAGCCGACGCTGGAAATTCCGCTCGGTTCGGCCGCCTACAAGATCACCAGCTTCAAGCCGGGTTCGGAAATCATCTGGCAGCGTGTGCCGGACTATTGGGCGGCCAAGCTGCCGGTGAAGATCGGCCGTGAGAATTTCGACACCCGACGCTACACCTATATTCTGGACGACAACGCTGCCTGGCTCGCCTTCACCAAGGGTGGGCTGGAAGACATCAACCGCGAATACAGTTCGCGCAAATGGGCGACGGCTTACAATTTCCCGGCATTCCAAGCCGGCGATGTCATCAAGAAGGATTTCCAGACCCAGGCGCCGGAACCGATGCAGGGCTTCGTCCTCAACCAGCGACGGCCGCTGTTCCAGGACCGGCTGGTGCGTGAAGCGCTGACCATTCCGTTCGATTTCGAGAGCATGAACCGCACACTGTTCTTCGGCTTCAACACCCGCACGTCGAGCTATTTCCAGGGCACCGAACTGGCCTCGAACGGGTTGCCGCAGGGCAAGGAACTGGAAATCCTGGAAAAATACCGAGACAAGCTGCCGCCCGAACTTTTCACGCAGGAATTCAAGCTGCCGGTCTATGATTTGCCGCAGGCGGAACGGAAGTACCTGAAACAGGCGGTCGATCTCTTCGCCAAGGCGGGCTGGGTGATCAAGGGCGGCAAGATGGTCAATGCCAAGACCGGCGCGCCGTTCAAGTTCGAAATCCTTGGCTGGAACGACACCGACCAGGTGATCGCCAGCCCCTACATCGCCAATCTGCGCAAGATCGGCGTCGACGCCACTTTGCGCATCATCGACCAGACGCAGTACATCAACCGCGTCAACAATTTCGATTTCGATGTCGTCACCGGGATGCTGCAGCAGTCGGATTCGCCGGGCAACGAGCAGCGCGACTTCTGGAGCTCTAAAGCTGCCGACTCGCCCGGTTCGCGCAATCTGATGGGCATCAAGGACCCGACCGTCGACGCGCTGGTCGATCGCATCATCTTCGCCACCGATCGCGACGATCTCGTCGCCGCCACCCATGCGCTCGATCGCATCCTGTTGTGGAACTTCTACGTCGTTCCGCAATATTACCGGTCGGCGGTGTGGCTGGCCTATTGGGACAAGTTCAAATTCCCCGACAAGCAGCCTGCCTATGTCGGAGCCGACATCGATTCCTGGTGGATCGATCCGGACAAGGAGAAGGCCTTGGCAGCCAAATACAAGGGCGGCAATTGATGGCGGCCCTTGCCCGTCGCGACTTTCTCGCCCTGGGCAGTGCCGCGGCGGCCGCCGCCCTGCTGCCAGGCCGGGCCTTCGGCGACACTGCGACCGGCACCAGGCTGCACGGCCTGTCGGCCTTCGGCGACCTCAAATACAAACCCGATTTCGCGCATTTCGACTACGTCAATCCTGACGCCCCAAAGGGCGGCCAGATGAATTTCGCGCCGCCGAACTCGACCCTCAATCAGAGCTTCCTGACCTTCAACACCCTGAATTTCCTGGTGTTGAAGGGAGAGGCTCCGCCGCGCGCCGAACTCTGTTTCGATTCCCTGATGACAAGCGCGCTCGATGAGCCGGATGCGGCCTACGGCCTGCTCGCCGAAACCGTTACCCTGTCGCCAGACCGCAACGGTTTCCGCTTCGCCCTGCGACCGCAAGCGCGTTTCCATGACGGCTCGCCGCTGACCGCGGACGACGTTGTCTTCGCGCTGAAGCTTTATAAGGACAAGGGCCATCCGAACCTTTCCCAGGCGTTGCGGTACATGACCGACGCGGTTGCGGTCGATCCCGCCACCGTCAACCTCACTTTCAACGGCGAACAGTCAGCGCAAAACATCCTGGCGATCGTGGGGATGCCGATCGTCTCCAAGGCCTTTTACACGGCCAATGATTTCGATGCCTCGACCATGACACCGCCGCTTGGCTCGGGTCCCTACAAGATTGGACGCGTGGCGGCCGGACAGACTGTCGAATATGACCGCGTGGCCGACTATTGGGGCCGCGATCTGCCAGTGAACCGCGGCCTCTACAATTTCGACCGCATCCGCATCGACTTCTATCTTGACCGGCAGGCGGCGTTCGAAGCCTTCAAGAAAGGCGACACGCATTTTCGCGAGGAATTCACCTCGCGGGTATGGGCGACCGGATATGACTTTCCGGCGCTGAAGGACGGCAAGGTCGTCAAACGGGAATTTCCCGGCGAGAAGACGCCGGATATGCAGAGCGTCGCACTGAACCAGCGTCGTCCGCAATTCCGCGATGAGCGGGTGCGGCGGGCGATCGCCAGGTGCTTCGATTTCGAATGGATGAAGCGGGCGCTGTTTTACGGCTCCTACGAGCGTTCTCAATCGAACTTCGAACGGTCGGATTACAAGGCCGAAGGCCTGCCCTCGCCTGAGGAATTGGCCCTGCTGGAGCCGTTCCGGGCCGAATTGCCGCCAGAGGTTTTCGGTGAAGCGGTGACGCAGCCCCTTTCCGACGGTTCGGGCCATGACCGCAAGCTGCTGGGCGAGGCGTCGAGATTGCTTGCGCAGGCCGGCTGGAAGCGCGATGGCAGTTTCGTCGTCAACGACAAGGGTGAGCGGCTGCGGGTCGAAATGCTGGCGGAGGACGACGGCATCGTTCGTATCTACACCCCTTGGTCCGAGAACATGAAGGCGATCGGGATCGACGCATCGATCCGGCAAATCGATTCGGCGCAGTATGAGCAGCGGCACAGCAATTACGACTTCGATCTTGCCTTGCTGCATTGGTCGATCGGGGCGACGCCGACCGACGACAGCCTGCAGATGCTCTATGATTCCCGAATGGCGAAAATCCCGGGGCAGCGCAACTATCCGGGCACGGAAAGCAAGGCCATCGACGCCCTGATCGCGGCAGCCGGCAAGGCGAAAGACCGTATAGAACTCGTCACGGCGCTCAGAGCGCTCGACCGGGTCTTGCGCGCGCGGCTGGACTGGATTCCAACATACTATCTGGCGAATCACCGCGTCGCCTATTGGGACATGTTCGGCTTTGTCGAACAGAAGCCCGATTTCGGCTTTCCGGTCGAGACGCTGTGGTGGTTCGATAAGGGCAAGGCGGCAAAAATTGGCAAAGGCTGAGATGTTCGCTCAAGCGGGGCAGAAGGCCTGATGGGCGCCTATATCCTGCGCCGCATCCTGTTGATGATCCCGACCCTGTTCGGCATCATGGCGATATCCTTCGCCGTCATCCAGTTCGCCCCCGGCGGTCCAGTCGAACAGGTCATCGCCCGGCTGACCAATCAGGGCGGCAGCGACCGCCTTGGCGGCGGTGGCGGCGACGCGGGTGCTGGGGGCAACCTGGATGTCGCCGGTGACGTCAGTTCGAAATATCGCGGGGCGCAGGGGCTCGATCCGGAATTCATCAAGAAGCTGGAAAAGCAGTTCGGCTTCGACAAGCCGCCGCTCGAGCGCTTCGGCATGATGCTGTGGAACTATGCCCGCTTCGATTTCGGCGACAGCTATTTCCGCGACATTTCGGTGCTCGACCTGATCCTGGAAAAAATGCCGGTCTCGATCTCGATCGGACTGTGGATCACGCTTTTGTCCTACCTGATCTCGATCCCGCTCGGCATCCGCAAGGCGGTCAAGGACGGCACTCCCTTCGACGTCTGGACCAGCGGCGTCGTCATTGTCGGCTATGCCATTCCGGGCTTCCTGTTCGGCATCATGCTGATGGTGCTGTTTGCCGGCGGGTCTTTCTGGGACTGGTTTCCGCTGCGCGGCCTCACCTCGGACAATTGGGATCAATTGTCCTGGTGGGGAAAGATCGTCGACTATTTCTGGCACATGACCTTGCCGCTGACCGCGCTGGTGCTGTCGGCCTTCGCCACCACGACGCTGCTGACCAAGAACTCGTTCCTCGAAGAAATCCGCAAGCAGTATGTGGTGACGGCGCGGGCCAAGGGCCTGTCGGAACGGCAGGTGCTCTACGGCCACGTCTTCCGCAACGCCATGCTGATCGTCATCGCCGGCTTTCCCGGCGCCTTCATCTCGGCCTTCTTCACCGGCTCGCTGCTGATCGAGAACATCTTCTCCCTCGATGGCCTCGGCCTGCTCGGCTTCCGGTCGGTGGTCGAGCGCGACTATCCGGTGGTGTTCGCCAATCTCTATATCTTCTCGCTGCTGGGGCTGTTCGTCGGTCTCTTGTCCGACCTGCTCTACACCTGGGTCGATCCGCGCATCGATTTCGAGCGGAGAGACGTCTGATGTCGGAGGCTACAGTCCCCGTGGACGCGGCACCCGCGCGGATAAAGCGGCCGTTTCTGTCGCCGCTCAACAAGCGGCGCCTGCAGAACTTCAAAGCCAACCGCCGCGGCTACTGGTCGCTGTGGATCTTCCTCGTCCTGTTCGTGCTGTCGCTGTTTTCCGAGTTCATCGCCAACGACAAGCCGATCATCGCCTCCTACAAGGGCGAGATCCTGTTTCCGGTGCTGGTCGCCTACCCCGAGGAAAAATTCGGCGGTTTCTATGCCGTCACCGATTATCGCGACCCGGTCATCCAGGACGAGATCAACGCCAATGGCTGGATGATCTGGCCGCCGGTGCGCTACTCCTATCAGACCGTCAACAACGCCATTCCGGAAGCAGCACCGGCCAGGCCGTCTTGGCAGTATGACGCCACGAAGCGCTGCAACCAGTACCCGCAGGGTGCCGCCGACCCCGCCTGCATCGTCGGCAACTGGAATTGGCTGGGCACCGACGACCAGGCGCGCGACGTGCTGGCGCGCGTCATCTACGGCTTCCGCATTTCGGTGCTGTTCGGCCTGATCCTGACCGCCGGCTCGGCCTTGATCGGCGTCGCGGCCGGCGCCGTGCAAGGCTATTTCGGCGGCTGGACGGATCTCTTGTTCCAGCGTTTCATCGAAATCTGGTCTGCCATCCCGGTGCTCTACCTCCTGCTCATCGTCGCCGCCATCCTGCCGCCGGGCTTCTTCATCCTGCTCGGCCTGATGCTGCTGTTCTCCTGGGTGGCGCTGGTCGGTGTGGTGCGGGCCGAGTTCCTGCGCGCCCGCAATTTCGAATATGTCAACGCGGCCCGGGCGCTCGGCGTGCCCAACCGCACCATCATGTTCCGGCACCTGCTGCCCAACGCCATGGTGGCGACATTGACCTTCATGCCCTTCCTGCTCTCAGGCTCGATCTCGACGCTGACCTCGCTCGACTACCTCGGCTTTGGCCTGCCGCCCGGCTCCGCCTCGCTCGGCGAACTGCTCAAGCAGGCGCAGCGGAACCTCAATGCGCCGTGGCTCGGCATTTCCGGCTTCGTCGTCATCTCGCTGATGCTGTCGCTGCTGGTCTTCGTCGGCGAGGCGACGCGCGATGCCTTCGATCCGCGCAAGACGTTCAGATGAGCGAAGCCCCCTTGCTCAGCGTACAGGACCTCAGCGTCGCCTTCAGCCAGGGCGGCAGCCAGTCGACGGCGGTCGACCACATCTCGTTCGACATCGCCAAGGGCGAGACGGTGGCGCTGGTCGGCGAATCCGGTTCCG
Source organism: Mesorhizobium sp. M7A.F.Ca.MR.148.00.0.0 (assembly GCF_003997735.1). Taxonomy (NCBI): domain Bacteria; kingdom Pseudomonadati; phylum Pseudomonadota; class Alphaproteobacteria; order Hyphomicrobiales; family Phyllobacteriaceae; genus Mesorhizobium; species Mesorhizobium sp. M7A.F.Ca.MR.148.00.0.0. The sequence continues at coordinate 19,731 of NZ_RZTB01000058.1, forward strand.
GCAAATCGGTCTCGGCGCTTTCGGTGCTGAAGCTGCTACCCTATCCAAGCGCCAGCCATCCCTCGGGAAAGATCCTGTTCCAGGGCGCCGACCTGCTGGCGATGAACGAGAAGCAGTTGCGGCAGGTGCGCGGCAACAAGATCACCATGATCTTCCAGGAGCCGATGACTTCGCTCAATCCGCTGCACACGATCGAGCAGCAGATCGTCGAGATCCTGAAGCTGCATCAGGGCATGGCCGACCGCCCGGCCAAGGAACGCACACTGGCCTTGCTCAACGAGGTCGGCATCCGCGATCCGCACAAGCGCCTCGATGCCTATCCACACCAGTTGTCCGGCGGCCAGCGTCAGCGCGTGATGATCGCCATGGCGCTGGCCAACGAGCCCGAACTTCTGATCGCCGACGAGCCGACGACGGCGCTCGACGTCACCGTGCAGGCGCAGATCCTCGAACTGCTGGCCGGCTTGAAGAGCCGCAAGGGCATGTCGATGCTGTTCATCACCCATGATCTCGGCATCGTGCGCAAGATTGCCGATCGCGTCTGCGTGATGACCAAGGGCAAGATCGTCGAGACCGGGCCGACCAAGGAGATCTTCGCCAATCCGCAGCATGCCTATACGCGGCATCTGCTGGCGGCCGAGCCAAAGGGCAAGCCGCCGGCCGCCAATGCCGATGCCAAGCCTGTCATGACCGGCAAGGACATAAAGGTTTGGTTCCCGATCAAGCAGGGCTTCTTCCGCCGCACCGTCGACAATGTGAAGGCGGTCGACGGCATCGATGTCACCGTGCGCGCCGGCCAGACGCTTGGCGTGGTCGGTGAATCCGGCTCCGGCAAGACGACGCTCGGCCTGGCGCTGGCGAGAATGATCTCGTCGACCGGAACGATCCAGTTCAACGGTCGCGACATCAACCAGCTGACTTTCAACGCCATGCGGCCGCTCAGGCGCGAATTGCAGATCGTCTTCCAGGATCCGTTCGGCTCGCTCAGCCCGCGCATGTCGATCGCAGAGATCATCGAAGAAGGCCTCAAGATCCACGAACCGAAGCTGTCGCCCGACGAGCGCGACGACAAGGTGGCCGCCGTGCTGAAGGAGGTCGGGCTCGATCCGGCGACACGCAACCGCTATCCGCACGAGTTTTCCGGCGGCCAGCGCCAGCGCGTTGCCATCGCACGCGCCATGGTGCTCAACCCGCGCTTCGTCATGCTGGACGAGCCGACGTCGGCACTCGACATGAGCGTGCAGGCGCAGGTCGTCGATCTGCTGCGCAGCCTGCAGGCCAAGCACGACCTCGCCTATCTCTTCATCAGCCATGATTTGAAAGTCATCCGGGCGCTGGCCAACGACGTCATCGTCATGCGCAATGGCCGGATCGTCGAAGCCGGTCCTTCCCAGCAGATTTTTGAAAATCCGCAAACCGACTATACTCGGGCGCTGATCTCGGCCGCCTTCAAGATCGAGACGGCACCGGTCGGCATCGTCAGCGAGTGATTTGCGTAGAGAGGGACTAAAAGACCGCAATGGAAAAAGGCCGTATCCTGCTTGCCGTCACCGGCTTTCATCCGCAGCGCTGGCGCGAGCTCCTGTCGGCCGAACGCGAGGTGGTGCTGGAGCCCGACGGCGCCAGCGACCCGTCGATCACCTATGCCGTGGTGTGGAAGCAGAAGCCGAACCTGTTGTCGTCGCTGCCCAATCTGCGCGCCATCTTTTCGATCGGCGCCGGCGTCGATCATATCTTCGCCGATCCCGGCCTGCCCGATGTGCCGATCGTCAAGGTCGTCGCCGACAACCTCACCCAGTACATGACCGAATATGTCGTCTGGCGGGTTCTCGATCATCACCGCCAGGGCCTGCTCTACCGGTCGCAGCAGCCGAAGAAGATCTGGCACGAGCCGCAGCAGAGGCCTGCCGGTGACATTTCGGTCGGCATCATGGGCCTCGGCAGTCTCGGCCGGGCCGCGGCATCGGTGCTTTTGTCGCTTGGCTTTGCCGTCAATGGCTGGTCGCGCACCGACAAGGCCATGGAAGGCGTCGCGACCTATTCCGGCGAGGCTGGACTGATCCCCTTCCTCAAGGCCACCGACATCCTGGTGGTGCTTTTGCCGCTGACGCCGGAGACCAAGGGCATTATCAACTACGGCGTGCTGAAGGAACTGCGGAAACGCAACGGTCTCGGCGGCTCGGTGCTGATCAATGCCGGGCGCGGCCGCCTGCAGAAGGATGCCGACATTTTGCGGGCGCTGGATGACGGCACGGTGAAGGAGGCAAGCCTCGACGTGTTCGAGGTCGAACCGCTGCCGAAGACCAGTCCGCTGTGGGGACATCCAAAAGTGTTCGTGACGCCACACGCGGCAGCGACCTCCGATCCGGTGCATCTGGCGCCGATCATGCTGCGCCAGATGGACGCCTTCGAACGCGGCGAAAAGCTCGACAATCTGGTGGACCGCAAGGCGGGGTATTAGCTAGCCGGGCAGAGCGAGCTTCTTCTGTTTGTCCGGCTGGCCGCAGTCGCGTCGGTCGATCGACCGGTTCATGGCATCGATCTCACCGCTCGCCTTGTCGGTATCGCGCTTGGCTTTGGAGCGCATGTCAGGCGTGAACGGGCCGAAGCCCATCGCCGGATTGGAGAAGGTCGGCTTGGCCTTCGTCGGCAGGTTGTATTGCTGCGCCAAGCCGTTGCGCTGCGCCAGCAACTGGTCGCACGGCACGGTGTCGTATTGCAGGGAGGACTGGACGTTCGCATCCTGCTGTTCCGACATCGACGTGCCGCCGACACAGCCGGCGGTCAGCAGGCAAGAGGCCAAGATCATCATGTTCCAGCGCATCGGCTATGCTCCTCCTGATATCCCGCCCTGATGCGAGCAGATCGCAAATATCAGTCGCGCATGCAAATCGGACTTTTTCACAGCAAGATTGTTTGCGATGCGGCGAGGCCGCCCCTCCGCCGGCGCGTGGCTGACGGAGCATCAAACGAAAAACCCGCCTGCGCGGCGGGTCACTGGCGGAAATCAGCACCATGAGCGAAAATGTACCATAGCTGAGGGCAGGGTGTCAAGAAAAAATTCCTATCTCTGCTGGCAAAAGCTGCGGACATCACGGAACCGGCTGTCGTCAGGTCCTTTGTCGGGCTGAGTTCGGAGCCTTGGCCACAACGACCAACCCGTTGACCTGTTCCCCACGATCCTGCCGGATGACGGTTGGCTCCAGTGACAGGACCGAAAGCCCGTTGGCGGCCAGGACGTCGCGCACATAGTGTTGCGCATGCGCATAGCGGCGCGACGGCAGCAGCGCGAAATCGCCATCGCCAGCCAGCGTCTCGACGGAAAACGCGAACAGACCGTCCATGGCCAGCAAGCCGGCAATCGCCTTCACCACGCCGTCCAGCGCGCCGACATAGATGAAAACATCGGCCACCGTCACCAGATCGGCTTTCGGACCGGCATAGGGAAAATCCCGCAGATCGGCCTTGTCGAGGAAATCGTAGACGCCCTTGGACCGCGCCTTTCTCAGCATTTTGGCCGAAATATCATAGCCCTCCAGCCGGTCGGCGATCGGCCGCAGCCTCTGCCCCATCAGGCCGGTGCCGCAGCCGAGATCGAGCGCCAGCGCGAAGCGGCCCGGCCTTGCCGCTCGAATGGCCTGGTCGAGCATCCCGGGCAGCCGGTACCCCAGCCTGCCGACCAGGGACTCGTCGAAGCTCTCGGCATAATGGTCGAACAGTGTCTCGACGAAGGCGCTGGGGAGCGCGTCGAGCGCCGGCGCCTTGCCGATCAATTGAAGGTTCAGCGCAGCGCCCTGACGATCCGATGGGTCGAGTTGCAGCGACATCGTCCAGGCCTGTGCGGCCAGATCCGCCGCGCCCGCCGCCTGCTGCATCTCGCCGAGGCGAAACCAGCCCATCGCCCATTGCGGTGTCATTTCCAGCGCGCCGAGCAGCAATTCCGCCGCCGCCGCATGGTCCCCGTCCGCGTGCAGCATCTCGGCATAGTCGGCACGACGATCGGCGTTCAAGTCGCCGGACGAGGCCTGAAGCGGTTTCATGGCGATGGGTCCTGCCGGCGGATCGAGCCGGCGGTGCTCTATGCGGGAGTCAGCAGTGACTTACAACAGGCTTCCCGCCGCGGAATTATATCCTATCTTGGAGATCATGCGCGCCAGCGACCTGCTTCATCCCCGGCCCGAGGGCCTCTATTGCCCGCCGGGCGATTTCTTCATCGACCCGGTCCGGCCGGTCGACCGGGCATTGATCACGCATGGCCATTCCGACCATGCGCGTTCCGGCCACCGCTCGGTGCTGGCGACGCGGCAAACGCTCGACATTATGGGCCTGCGCTACGGTGAGAATTTCGCTGGCACGACGCAAGCGGCACAACTCGGCGAGACGATAGCACTCAATGGCATCAGCGTCAGCTTCCATCCAGCCGGCCATGTGCTGGGCTCGGCGCAGATATCCGTCGCGCATCAGGGCACGCGCATCGTCGCTTCCGGTGACTACAAGCGGCAGAGGGACGCGACCTGCGCGCCATTCGAGCCGATCCCGTGCGATGTGTTCATCACCGAAGCGACCTTCGGCCTGCCGGTGTTTCGCCATCCGCCCGACACAGAAGAAATCGCCCGCCTGCTGAAATCGGCAGCGCAGTTCCCGGAGCGCTCGCATCTGGTCGGTGCCTATGCGCTGGGCAAGGCGCAAAGGGTGATGCGGCTGTTGCGCGACGCCGGCTACGACAGGCCGCTCTACATCCATGGCGCGCTGGCCAAACTCAGTGAATATTACCAGAGCCAAGGCATCGATCTCGGCACCCTCGAACCGGCGACCGTCGAAAGCGGCGGCAAGGATGATTTTACCGGCGCCATCGTCGTCGGCCCGCCATCGGCCTTCGCCGACCGCTGGGCGCGGCGTTTTCCCGATCCGATCTCATGCTTCGCGTCGGGCTGGATGCGCATTCGCCAGCGCGCCAAGCAAGGCGGCGTCGAGCTGCCGCTGATCATCTCGGACCATGCCGACTGGGATCAGTTGACCGCCACGATCAAGGAGACCGGAGCCGAGGAGATCTGGGTGACGCATGGCCGCGAGGAAGCGCTGGTGCGCTGGTGCGAGCTCGAAGGCATCGCCGCCCGGCCGCTGCATCTGGTCGGCTACGAAGATGAGGGCGATTGAAGCCATGAACCGCTTCGCCGAGCTTCTCGACCGCCTGGTGCTGACGCCGTCGCGCAACGGCAAGCTGACCTTGCTGACCGACTATTTCCGCAGCGTCGAGGATCCCGATCGCGGGCTGGCGCTGGCTGCCATCACCGGCGATCTCCACATCGCCGCGATCAAGCCGGCGATGCTGCGCATGCTGGTCACCGAACGCATGGATCCGGTGCTGTTCGGCTATTCCTACGACTATGTCGGCGATCTCGCCGAAACGGTGTCGCTGGTCTGGCCGCAAACACCCGGGAACATCGCGAACCGCGAGCCGACGCTGGGCGAAGTCGTCGCCAAACTGCAGGCGGCAAGCCGCTCCGACGGACCGAAGGTGCTGGCCGGGCTGCTCGACAGCGCGGGCATCTCGGCGCGCTTCGCCATCATCAAGCTGGTCACCGGCGGCTTGCGCATCGGCATGTCGGCGCGGCTGGCCAAACAGGCGCTGGCCGATTTCGGCAAGGTCGACGTGGCCGAGATCGAGGAACTCTGGCACGGGCTGTCGCCGCCTTACACAGCGCTGTTCGCGTGGCTGGAAGGCAAGGCCGAAAAGCCCAGGAACACGGCGTTGGCATTGTTTCGCCCGGTGATGCTGTCGAACCCGGTCGGTGACGGCGATCTCGAAAAGCTCGATCCGGCGGATTATGCCGCCGAATGGAAATGGGACGGCATCCGTGTCCAGGCGGTGGCCGAGGGCGGCATCCGACGGCTCTATTCGCGCACCGGTGACGATGTTTCCGGCGCCTTTCCGGACCTCGCCGATGCCATGCATTTTTCCGCAACGCTGGACGGCGAACTGCTTGTCGGCGATCCCCGAGAGGCGACGGGAACCTTCTCGGATCTGCAGCAACGGCTGAATCGCAAGACGGTGACACCGAAGATGCAGCAGCAATACCCGGCCTTCATGCGCTGCTACGATCTGCTCCAGGTCGGCGGCGAGGATCTGCGCGCGCTGCCGTTTCGCGAGCGGCGCGACCGGCTGGAAGCGTTTATCGGGACGCTCGACCCGAGCCGTTTCGATCTTTCGCCATTCGTCGACTTCACGGGTTGGCAAACGCTTGAGGAACTACGCCGGGTGCCGCCGCATCCGATCATCGAAGGCGTCATGCTGAAGCGCTGGGACTCAGCCTATGTCGCCGGCCGGCCGAAAGGTCCATGGTTCAAATGGAAACGCGATCCGCACACGGTGGACGCGGTGCTGATGTATGCCCAGCGCGGCCACGGCAAACGCTCGAGCTTCTATTCCGACTATACGTTCGGCGTCTGGACAGGTGCCGAAGGCGAAGAGGAACTGGTGCCGGTCGGCAAGGCCTATTTCGGCTTCACCGACGAGGAGTTGAAGCAGATCGACAAATATGTCCGCGACAACACGATCGAGCGTTTCGGGCCGGTGCGCTCGGTGCGGGCTGACCGCGACAACGGCCTGGTGCTGGAAGTCGCCTTCGAAGGGCTGAACCGCTCGACCCGGCACAAATCCGGCGTTGCCATGCGCTTTCCCCGCATTTCGCGGCTGCGCTGGGACAAGCCGGCCAACGAGGCCGACCGCATCGAGACGCTGCAGGCGCTGCTCGACCGCTAGACCGTTCAGCGCTCTTACGGCTCGATCGAAACGCGGATTTCGTAGATGTCGGCGGCCTTGCCCTGCTTGTCGAAGTCGGAATTGATGGCAATGGTGCCGGCCGAGCCCGGCCGCTTGTCCGGAAACTGCACATCGAACAGATATTCGTTCTGCTGCTGGCCGACCGCATAGCGCTTGCGGCCGCAGTCGCCGAGTTCGCCGAAATTGCAGTCGACCGAAATCTGCGTCTCCTTGCCTTCTTCGGAGCGGGCAATGATGTCGAACACGGCATGTTTGCCGGCCAGTTTCTCCAGCACGCCTTGTCCGACGTCGAAGCTGATCGCCGAACCGGACGCGCCGGAACGAATGCGCAGGAACGAACCGGTATCGTCCTTCATCACCTCGGCCCTGGCGTCCGACGGCGCGCTGACATGCGATGCATCGGCCGGCGAAAACACATTGATCCAGTCGCGCGCCTGGTCCGCGGCGCCGGGTTTTGCCGGACCGCCGTCGGCCGGAGTGAAATCGTCATCCTCGACGGTCGGCGGCGCCTGCGGCGGGGCGGTGTCGAGTTGCGCGGATGTCTTGAACACGCCGGTCTGCACGGCGAAGAACAGGCCGATGCCAACCGCGGCGAGCAGTGTCACGGTCAGGAAGATGGCGGTCAGCGGCAGGCGACGCCCCCTTATTCGCCGTTCATCGCGGTCGGGCGCCACTTCCGTGGTCGCGCCGGCCGAGGCCGGAACCGACATGTCGATGGCCGGAGCATCGGGAAGCGTGGCGTCCGGCATGATGTCGGGAACGACGGGCAGAACGCGGGAGCGCGGCGCATCGGCAGCGGATTGCACGGGTCCGTCGACGACGACGTCGGGGGACGATGCCTGTCGGCCGGTTTCGACCGCGGGCGCCGGGTCCGCTCCGAGTTCGACCGCCGGTGCATCGCCCTGCGGGCCGACATCCGGCACCGCCGGCAGGAACTCGGATTCGATTTCGGTGATATTCGCCTGGATTGCCTTGCGGCGCTTGATGGCGACCTCGACGGTCACACCGGGATTGGCCTGGAGCGCGCGATCGAGCGCGGCAAAAGCCGAGCGATAGACCCGTTCGCGGAACGCGCGGTCCTCGGCATTGCCTTTCTCCAAGGCGTTCCGGATCGCTTTTTCGATCACGTCCAAGCGGGTCCCTCTGTCTTTGCCAACCTTGCCGTGATCGTTAGCCGCAGGCGACCAATCAATCAACGGGCGAGCGGCGCATTCTGCCTCGCAGAGGTGTGCAAAGTCCATTCCGGCGCTGTTCCGGCAACAAAATCAGCATGTTTCGCCGATTTCCAGGCGCAGGGAGCACACGCACCGTGCGCCGCATCCCTTGGCGATTGATTGGCGGACAAGGCGGCGGCCGGCTTCGAGGGTGCCATGGTGCCGCCGCAGGAATTGCCAAGTCGCATCTTGAATTCGCGCCCGGTTGCGTCTATCACCGCCGCATCTTGGAGGCTTAGGCTTCCCGGGCCGCTTTAGCTCAGTTGGTAGAGCACCGCATTCGTAATGCGGGGGTCGCGTGTTCGAGTCACGCAAGCGGCACCATTTCTCCCTTCGTTTCGTCGTCTACCCCTTCGCATCTGGCGCAAAGGATTGCGGCGCCGGCTTGGCAGATCTGCCATTGTCGAGACCCCGGTTTGGTGTGAAACTCATGGCCTCAGCACGGGAGGTCAAAAAATGCCCAACAATTTCAAGACCGGAGACGTCGTCAAGCTGAAATCCGGAGGCCCCAGGATGACGGTCAGCGATGGCGCAGCCTCGGGCATGTATCTGTGCCATTGGTTCAATCGCGAGGGCGAGGTGTGGACCCCGCAACATGCCGGGTTCAAGCCCGAACAACTGATTGCGGCCGACCAGTCGGACTAGAGTTCCTTCCATCTCGAACAGGTCGGGATAGGCACCCTCTGTTGTCCGGGGATGAACGGATCAGCACGTGCGACCGACGGATTTTCCGGGTCGCGGCGTTTAACGGTTGAAGCGCGATGGCGGCACAAGCCGTCTGCGTCGCGCCAACCTGGAGACGCACAGCATGATCCGCCGTTCGATATCAGTCGTTGCCTTAAGTTTGCAGACCGTTGCGGCTTTCGCCCAGGCAACGACGCCGCCTGCACCGCCGACCGCCGCGCCACTTGCCGCGCCAGGCGCTTCGGGGACCAGGTCCGACATCACGCTGGCCAAATTCCAGAAGCGGCGCGAAAAGGCGATCATGGCGGCCGACACGGATGGCGACGGCAAGATCAGCCTGCTGGAATGGGAGGCCTTTCAGACGAAGCGCAACGTCAAGGGCGACGCCGCCAAATCTTTCGCGCGGATCGATTCCAACCATGACGGCTTCATCGATCACGCCGAACTCGATGCATTCTTCGCCAGGCGCTTCGCCCGGCTGGACAAGAATGCCGACGGCATTTTGACGGCCGACGAACTGCCGGGCCACAAAACCGCTCCCAAGCAGGAGCAATGACCAAGAGGCAATGACGCGCGATGAATATCGGGAGTGCGCCGACTGATGGCTGCGGATCCGGACGAGGAGCTGGTTCGCCGTGTTGGCGCCGGCGAGCCGGCAGCCGTGCAAACCCTCGTCGCGCGCAAGCTGCCGCGTATCCTGGCGCTTGCCGTGCGCATGCTCGGCGATGCGGCGGAGGCCGAGGATGTCGCGCAGGAAACCTTCGTGCGGATCTGGCGCCATGCCGCGAGCTGGCGGCGCGGCAATGCGCGCTTCGACAGCTGGATCCACCGGGTGACGCTCAACCTTTGCTACGACCGGCTGCGTCGCAGGCGCGAGTGGGTGACCGGCGACATGCCGGAGATGGTCGACCCCGCGGCACTTCCCGATGCCCCTCGCCAGGAGGAAGCGCTTCGGGTCGAACGGGCGCTGCAAGCCATAGCGCCGCGCCAGCGCGAAGCCATCGTTCTGGTCTACTATCAGGAGATGTCCAATATCGAGGCGGCAGCGACCTTGCAGATCAGCGTCGATGCCCTGGAGAGCCTGCTTGCGCGCGGCCGGCGGTCGCTGCAGGCGATCCTGGCGGGGGATGGCGCCGATGAGTAAGCACCGGGCAAGCACCAACGCACCACGACGGCCATTGCGCCTTGCTGGTGCCGCCCGGCGCTCGGCGCCGACGGGCAAGGGGGCGACACATGGCTGAAGGATCCAGGAACGAACCCGCAATGGATGCCAGGCGCTTTGCCGTCTTGGCCCAGGCCTATGGCGGCGACTTGCGGCGATGGCCCGCGGCTGAGCGAATGGCCGGCACGGTCTTTGCCGCGAGCGGCGCGGGCAAGGCCATCTTGAGGCAGGCCGGAACACTTGACGCGCTGCTCGACAGCTACCGCGTCGACGCCCCGGACAAGGCACTGCACGGCAGCATTCTGCAGGCTGCCGGCCGGCACCTCGTCCAGCGCCGGCGCCAGTGGTTCTGGTGGCTGGGACTTGGACTTGCCGGCATTGGTCTGGCCGGTGCCGTGGCAGGGCTGGCCCTGGTGACCATCGTCACGCCGGAGGTCCAGCCGGACCATTATGTGCTGGATGCCAATGCGACGGCGTTTGGCGATGCCGGCCCCGATGCCGAGAACGGTGAGGAAAACCTATGAGCCCGCGCTGGATCCGTGGTCTGGTTATTGCTTCCGTGGTGCTGAACGTCTTTCTTGCCGGCGCATTCGTCGGCGGTGCGGTCTGGCTGAGAAATGCCAAAACAGGTGTCTCGCTGGAATCGGCCGGCCGACAACTTCCCGACCAGGATCGCAAGGCGTTCCGCGAGGCGCTGCGCCAGGTTCGCGTGCAGTCCCGTCAGATCATTCTGGATGGCCAGCAGGCGAGGCAGGAGGCAGCAGACCTGTTGCAACAGCCTGTCATGGACGAGGCCGCCGTGTCGGCTGCCCTGGAGCGGGCACGCAACGCCGACGCGACGGTTCGCACCCGGCTCGAGCAGGCCATTGTCGACTTCGCGGCGAACACATCACTCGAAAACCGGAGCGTGCTGGCACAGGCATTGCTGCGCCATATGGAACGCCGCGCTGCCGTTGCGCCGAAAAAATCGCCATGACGGCCGACGGAAAAGGCGGGAGACGCCGTTTAACGAAGAGAAGGGACAAGCCTGCCCGATCGCACCGTGCCGGGCGGCCATCTTCAAACTCGAATGCACTCGGAGTCCAATTATGAGTCGCCTGAAAAACTATGCAGCAGCCGCTATCCTGGCGGTCAGTGGAACTGTCGTGACCGCCACCGCGTCCAACGCAATGCCCGTCATGTCTGTAACCCAACCGGCCGCCCCGGCATTGGTCGAGCATGTCCGCTGGGGGTGCGGCATCGGCTGGCACCCGAACCGATGGGGCCGTTGCGTGCCGAACGGCGTCGTCGTCGTGCGCCCGCACTACCATTACTGGCACGCTCCGGTCTATGGCTGGCACCCGCACCATCACTGGCGCCGCTGGCACCATAACTGATCGAAGCACCGCGGGGCCAGGCACCTGGCCCCGCGTCAGCGCCGGCGCACGGGCAATCCTGTCAGCCAGCCCGGAGTTAAGGTTAGCGCCGCTCCAATCCGTGGACGCCCGCTAGATATCTCAGCCGATTGGGTCCGGCCCCAGCGTCGCCACCGTCTTCAGCGCGCCGTCGAGCATGTCGCCCTTCTCGTCCTTCAGCGCCATCTCGCGCAGGCGGCGGATCCAGTCGGCGGCGTCGGCTCGGCCCTTGACCAGGTCGAGCGCCGACAGCACGCGGTCGAATTTCGACTGTGCCCGGACATGGGTGTCGCTGTAGCCCTTGATCAGCCGGCGGCAATTGAGGATCTCGACGGCCAGTGCGTAGTCCTGGGGCACATGGTCGAGAGCCAGCGCGTACCAGCGATCGAGATGCGCGACCTCGACCTTGTGGCGCAGCAGACTGCGGCGCCAGCGGCGCAGGCCGCCGATGAACCACAAAGCGGCAAAGCCGGCAAAATTGTCGGTGCGGATGCGGCGGCCATGATTGATGCGACGATCGAGAAAGGCGGCGAGCTTCGGGCGGCTTTCGATATAGCTTCCCAGCCCCGCCGGCAGCGTGCCGCAGAACTCCTCGATGCGCGGGTGGAAATATTCGGTCACCTGCAGGATCGAGCCGTCCTTGACGCCGACCTCGCGGCGCACGCGTTTGCCGCGCGTCGAACGTGTCTTGAGATCGGCGACACGGATCATGTCGTCGTAGCATAGCGCGTTGGCCAGATGCTTGGCAGCAGCGATCGACAGGCCATAGCCCTGAAGCGGCCCGTCCAGCGCGACGGCCTTGTCCAACCGGTCGAGATACTCGCGCCCATAGGCGATGTCCTGATAGTCGACGACCTTTCTCAAGCCCCGAAGTGCCATGTCGCGTACGGCTACCGGCAACAGGTCGATGCGGGCAGCCAAGGCCTGCCAGCCCTGCAGCAGGTTTTGCGGGCCACTCACCTGTCCTGTGCCCAGGGCAGATTCGACAATCGCGGGCTCAGCCGGCTTCTGCGCCGGTGCTGCCGTGCCGCGCGCGCGGTCAAACGCAGCGCCGAAGGCAGCAAGGCTGGCCTTGACGCCCCGGCCGCCGGCACCGATCGCCTGTTCGTAGCTCTCGCGGGTGAAGGGCAGCGCATCGGACCCCGCTAGCGCGCCAAGCAGGCTGGCCGAGATCATCGAGCCATTGTCGGCTGCGATCTTTTCCATGTCGAAAGCGATGAAGCGCTTCGATGCGGCTTCCGCCGTCGCATGCACCTTGGAGGACGAAGCCCGGCCATCGCCCGGTTCGATCTTTTCCGACACGGCGGCGATGCGGTGCGACGAGGCAATCAGCGTGGTGCGGTCGGGCGTGACGAAGCCGCGAATGATGGCACGGCCGGCTTCCATCAATTCGGCGGCGATCAGGATGTCGACGTCGCCCTGCGACGGCGACAGCGCGAAGACCGGCAGCCGGCCGGTGTCGCGGGCCATCTCGACATAATAGATGGTGGCGCCGGTACGCTGGGCGACACCGGCGACCGAGGTCGATTGCGCAACATAGCCGTTGCGCTCGGCGACATCGGTGATCCAGTCGGCGAGCACGCCACCGCCCTGGCCGCCGACCGCCAGCACGGCGAGCTTGGTGACACGCTCGCTATCCTGAGCGCCGGCGCGGGCGCGAAGTGGGGGGACAGCGTCAAGCATCGGCGAAGGTCAGGCGCCGGCTTTCGCGGCGGCGCTGCAACAGGCTGATGGTGGCCCGGCGCGCGGCTTCCAGGAAGCGATCCCAGCGGCTCGGATTGTGCACGACGTCGGCGCGGTAGAAGGATGGGCAGAGCACCGCCGCATCGGCGACCTCGCCACAATTGCCGCAGCCGACGCAGCTCTGGTCGATATGAGCGACCGGATCGTCGCGCAGCGGATCGTCTGTTGACTTGACCGACAGCGAGGGACAGCCGGACAGCCGCATGCAGGCATGGTCGCCCGTGCAGATATCCTCATCGACACCGAATTTCGGTTTCACGACACGGGTCCCGCCCTTGATCGCCTTGTCGACCAGCGGCTTTTCGCGGCGCTGCCGGTTGAGCATGCATTCGGACGAGGCGACGATGACCTTCGGCCCTTTCTCGTCCGTCGTCAGCGCCTCACGCAGCGTGTCCTGCATCTTGGTCACGTCATAGGTGCGGTCGACATGGCGCAGCCATTTGACGCCCATGCCTTTGACCGCCTCGGTGATCGGATGCTTCGTCGACTTGGTCTTGTTGCCGGCGCGCGATGACAGGATGTCCTGCCCACCCGTGGCCGCCGAGTAAAAATTGTCGACGATGACGATGACGCCGTCGTTCTTGTTGAACACCGCATTGCCGATCGAGGAGGTCAGGCCATTGTGCCAGAAGCCGCCATCGCCGACGAAGGAGATCGAACGGCGCTTGGCATCGGGCGAATTGAAGGCTGAGGCAGAGGCCGGACCCAGGCCATAGCCCATGGTGGTGGCACCGAGCTCGAAGGGCGGCATGATCGAGAACAGATGGCAGCCTATGTCGGAGGCTATGTGGTGCTTGCCGAGCTCCTGCTCGACCAGCTTGGTCGCGGCAAAGATCGGCCGTTCCGGGCAGCCGATGCAGAAGCCCGGCGGACGGCCCGGCACGACGTTGATCAGGTCGGCTGCGTCGACGCCGTCGCCGACCTTGTTGGGCGCTCGCACTTCGCCGGGCAAAAGATGCGGCGCCTCGGCGCGCAGGAAGGCGCCGATGCCGTCAAGCATGACCTGGCCGGTGTATTCGCCGGCCATCGGCAGATGCTCCTTGCCGACCAGCCTGGTGCCGCGACCCGCCTTGTGCAGCATCGAGGCAAAGGCCTGTTCGATGTAGTTGGGCTGGCCTTCCTCGACGACCAGCACCGACAGCTTGCCCTCGCAGAACGACAGGAACTCGTCATCGATCAAGGGATAAACGGCATTGAGCACATAGAGCGGCACATCGGTGTCGCCATAAATGTCGGCAAGGCCGAGCCGCTGCAACGCGCGGATGACCGAATTGTACATGCCACCCTGCATGACGATGCCGACCGAACCATGATCCGAGCCGAAGAACTCGTTGATCTTGTTCTTGGTGATGAAGTCCACCGCCGCCGGCCAGCGCTTCTGCACCTTCTCCTTCTCATGCAGGAAGGAGGCGGGCGGCAGCACGATGCGGCCGGTGTCGCGGCGCGGCGCGTCGAGCGCATCGGCGACCGTCATGTCAGGCCGCTTGTTGTCCTTGGCGATGAAATGGCCATGCACGTGGCAGCAGCGGATGCGCACCTGCAGCATGACCGGCGTGTTGGAAATCTCCGACAGTTCGAAACCGTCCTCCACCGCCTTGACGATCGATGGCAGATTGGGGCGCGGGTCGAGCAGCCAGACCTGGCTTTTCATGGCGAAGGCATGGCTGCGCTCCTGCATGATCGAGGAGCCTTCGCCATAGTCCTCGCCGACAATGATCAACGCGCCGCCGGTGACGCCGCCGGAGGCGAGATTGGCCAGCGCATCGGAGGCGACATTGGTGCCGACCGTCGACTTGAAGGTCGCCGCACCGCGGATCGGATAATGCACCGAGGCGGCCAGCATGGCGGTGGCGGTGGCTTCCGAGGCGCTGGCCTCGAAGTGCACGCCGAGTTCGCCCAGAATGTCCTGCGCGTCGGCCAGCACGTCCATCAGATGACTGATCGGCGCGCCCTGATAGCCGCCGACATAGCCGACGCCGCATTGCAGCAGCGCCTTGGTGATGGCGAGAATGCCTTCGCCTGCAAATTCCTCGCCGGCGCCGAGCCGGAGCTTCTCGACTTCCCTGGCAAAAGACCGTTCGGCCATTTTTTCAATCCTTCCGTTACCGCCCTGCGCTGGCGGCGCGTAGGTCTATCTGCTTGACCTCTTCCGAAAACCGGGATCCACTTTTCGGGGTCATGCTAGATGTCGTGCTTGCGAATGTTCTTCAGCATCTTCAAAAGCGTGGCGATGAGTGCGGAATATTCAGCGTCGTCGATATCGTCGAACATCGCCTCGAACGCGTCATGCATGGC